>DAIERC010000390.1 GCA_027347125.1 Ignavibacteriales bacterium | reverse complement strand
ATAATTTGCGTAAGCATTGAATACGCCGCAAGATTAAATGGAATTCCAAGCGCGATATCTCCGGAACGCTGAGTTAAATGGCAATTTAATTTACCGGCGTTCGCGTTAAACGCGAATGAATAATGGCAGGGCGGCAGTTTGCTTTTTGTAGCGTTACCCGGTTCCCACGCCGTAACAACCAATCGCCTGCTGTAAGGTTTTCTCTTTAACTCTTCAATTACATATTTTATTTGATCGACTTCGGTTACATTCCAATTACCGTTTTTATCTTTTTCGGCGCTTGGAAAATGACGCCAATAATATCCGTACGCGGTTTCTAAATTTCCATCCTCATCAGCCCATGCGTCCCAAATTTTTGTATGCTTACGTAAATTTCTTATATGATTTTCGCCGGAAAGATACCAGAGTACTTCGTGCAACAAAGATTTCCATTCTACTTTTTTTGTGGTTAACAAAGGAAAACCTTTTGATAGATCCACTCTATAAAATGCGCCGAAGTAAGAAATGGTATCAACGCCCGTTCTGGAAGGTTTCCTTACGCCTTCTTTAAGTACCAGTCTTACTAAGTCAAGATATTGCTTCATTATCTTTTCCCATATTTTTCGATTTAAATTAATTACTTACCGCGTGCTAATTTACTAAAAATTCCTAAACAGAAAAACTTGCAGGTTTTAATAATCGCAGCATTTCATTTGAGAACCTAAAAATTTTTTTAGGCACAACAGATTCAAATGCCTTAAATTTGTTATTTTGGTAAAACGGTTCGCAAAATTTATATGACAAAAAAGAAAATCGCCATAATTACTTCCGGTCATCCGCCGTTTGATGAAAGAATTTTTTGGAAATTCGCCTCATCATTTGCTAATAACGGATACAATGCAACGATCTTATGTTCAACCAAAGATATTTGCAGTGAGGAATCTGGTATTACAATAAATGGTTTTTACAATGAAAGTTTAACAAAACGTGAAAAGATAAATAAATTTGTCTCATTGCTTTCTGATTATTCGCCGGACATCATTATTTGCTGCGAGCCTTTAACTATCTTGCCAGCGTATCTTCATAAAAAACATTTGAACAGAAATTGTAAAATAATTTCCGACATAACAGAATGGTACCCGGAAAACGTAGCACTTAAATTTAGAGGCATTAAAAAAATTGCAAGTTATATATTTTTGTTCATCTTGAATATTATCTTAACAAATTTGGCTGACGCGTTAATAATAGGCGAAACGTCTAAGAAAAAAAGGTATGATTTTATTGCCCCTTTTAAGAAGAAAATTATTATCGGTTATTATCCGGTAGTAAAACATTTTAATTATTTCCCGCCGAGTTACGACGGGAAAATTTTTACTCTATGTTATGCCGGATTAGTCAATTTTAGCAGAGGCATATTAACTTTAGTTGAGATTGCCGACCTTTTGCAGCAAAAACATCCGGAGCTGGAAATAAGATTAAAAATTGTGGGAAGGTTTGAGTCGCACAGCGAGGAACTGTTATTTGACGAACTGGTTTCGAAAAGCCATAAGTTAATAATTGAGAAACTCGGCTGGAAAAAATATAATGAAATTTCGGAAGTGCTAAAAGATGCTGATCTATGCTTTGACTTGAGAGAACATAATTTTATTTACAATCATTCACTTCCGATAAAAATATTCGAATACATGGCAGCAGGAAAACCGTTTATATTCAGCGATGTAAAACCAATTAGAGATGAGCTCGGGGAAATTGCGTTCGGTTACCTTGTTACGCCGGATAATAAAGACGACATTTTTAGAAAGGTTGAATCATATTTAACCTCGCCCGCCCTGCTGCTGGAGCATTCCCAAAACGGCAGAAGCATTATCAAAAACGGGAAAAGCTGGGAGAACGAATCACAAAAGCTTATCTTGTTTTTAAATGATATGGTTAGCTAAAAAAACCGGTTAATTTCACTTTGGCAAAAGACCAAACAATAATTACATAACTTATTATCAAAATAATTTCAAATACTAAAACCTTATAAGCCATCCCGGCAAATAAAATAAGCACCGCCGCCGCTAAAGTAATTATTATTTCTTTTAACGGATAATCAACTTTTATTTTTCTAAAAGAAATGGCAAAAAGATAAAATGACGCGGCAATAAACGCAGCGGTAGTTGATATGGCTGCGCCAAGCATTCCGAATATAGGAATTAGCAAAAAGTTTAACCCGATATTTATTATAAATGCCAGACCATCGGATATTAAGAAATGATAGCTCTTGGAACTTGCCAAAGAATAGATCGAATAAAAAGATGCCAGGCCGTTAAATAAATATCCCATCAGTACGAAAGGCAAAATTATCAGACCGGATTCGTAGCTCTTATTAACTAATGAAAAACCTGCAATATTTATTTCGAATAGATAATGCGCAAACAAAGTTATTACCAATAAAATCAGGCAGCTGGCTGCAATATATTTTTTTAATGTGAGACCGAATGTTTGCGTGTATTCGTTTTTGTAAAAAAGATTAAGACCGTACGGCGCCCAAGCAGTTCTCAACGAGATAACAAAAACATTCATAACCAGCGCAATCTTATATGATAAACTGTAAATTCCCACTTCGTTTTTTGTAGTGAAAATATCAAGAATAAATCTATCGCTAACATCTACGGCCGAAGCGAATAATCCGCTAACCATCAGCGGTAAAGAAAAGATAATTAGCTTTTTTAAAAATGTTTTGTCTATAGAAAGCCGGAGTTCAGGAAGTATGGAAGGAAGAAGAATCAATATTAATATTAAAGACGATCCCAATTGCGCCCATAAAATTCCCTCTATTTTCCACTTTAAGTAATAAACTAGAATGATATTCAATGCCAGGTTTACTAAAGCGCTTATGCCGGATAGTTGCACTACCTTTTTAGCTTTTTCTTTTGTCTTAAGCAGTTGAAGTGCGAAATAACCCAAGGTATCGGTAAAAAGTGAAACAGAAAGCAATACAATTAAATTTTTATAAACTCCGCTGCCTAGCAGTAACGCAGAAATATTTTGCGCGAAGGCTATTAGAACAATTGAAAGAAAAAATCCCAGCATTATTACTGAATTAAATACCGTCGAAAACACTTTACTCCGCTGCTCAACTTGCCCTACTTCAAGATAAAATTTTGTAAGACCACTTTGCATTCCGGATTGATAAAATACCGCAATCAGCGCATACAGCGACATCAATAACGCGTAATTACCGTACTCTCCGGTTGTAAGAAAATTTGAATAGAGAGGAATAAGAATAAAACTAATCGAGCGGACAAAGAAGTTTCCGAGACTATACCAGGCTGTGGAAGCGGAAAGACTGTTTTGTTTTTCCATTAGATAATATTCTTTAGTCTATATAATTCTTTAAGTTTTCTATTTACTTCTTCGTATCCGTGGTATTTGTTTACCCACGCCTGCCCCCTTACGCCAATTTCTTGACGATGATTTTTATCTTCTATCAACTCGTTAAGTTTACGATATAATTCTTCGCCGTTGTTGGCAACTACGAACGGATTTTCAGGCAGCCATGCTTTATACTTATCTGACATATTTGTAATAGTGGGAATGCCCATCGCAAGGGTTTCAAGACCCGCTTTGCCGTATCCTGTTCCGCCCATTGTTCCGCCGACCTGATCGATAGATATATCGCAGGCACTTTTTATTTGAAGCAGTTCGTTTCTTTTTACATTTTCCATCAAAAGGAATTTTATTTTTTTTTCTTTCTTAATTTTTTCAATAACGGAAAGAATCAGCCCGGTACCCTTGTACTTTCTGTTTGTAGGCGAATGAATAATTTTTACCTCTTCGTTTTCATCGCTATTTCTTTTAGGCAATTCAGAAGGATTATAAGGGTAGAACAAATAATATAAATCTTTTTTCAACTCAAGATGGTCATACTCAGAAGTAATATTTAGATCGGAGATTTCATCCAGTTCTTTAATTAAACCGCGGATTCTCAAGTCGCTGCCGTAATAGCAGCATACAATTTTCTTCCCCTGCCGTTTCCACTTTTTTGCAAGCGAAGCGTCTCTAAACAAATCCAGCCCTGCGTCGTAATGGATAATATCGAAGTCGTTCAGATTATATTTTTCTATTATCTCGTCTATCTTTTTCTTTTTAAGAAAATCATTAATCTTGAAGTAAATATTTTCCAAATTATTTTTAGGTTTAAATAGCGGAACTTCTTTTACTTTTTGTTCTTCGCGGTTCTCTAATTTTTTCTTTCTCCAAAGTTTTGCCAGTTGAAAATTAGGAAGCGGTAGATTGAGGCAGATATCTTCGGGAAAGTCCAGCGGGTTTTTATGATAAGTAATTATACGTGAATAATCTCCGCAAGATTTATGCATATCATAAAAACTGTAGGGAACCCCGGCATAGTTTTGCGGAGCCATATGTAATATCTTCAGCATTAAAGATCTTTATAAAATGTATCTCTGAATATTCCCCTCGCGCCAAAGTTTTCTTTGAACCTTCCAAGTCCCCAGTTAGGTTCCATGTTAACGGTAAAAATTCCAAAGTCTAAAAACCTAAAACCTTCCTCCTGGTACCTTTTCATTATTTCATAAAAAAGTAAATTCACTGCCCTGTATTCCTGGTAGTCTTCATCATGACTGATATAGAACGCCAGCACTACCTTAGGGTTTGCGCTGAAGTTGCAAACACCGGCAATTAATTTTTCACCGAGAAACGCGCCCCACAATCTGATTTTGCCGGGAAACATTCTTTTTAGTTTTATAATTTCGTCAAGCGAGTGAGTAGGATTTACATTATGACGCATCTTTAAATTCTTTTTAAGTATCTCGTAATATTCTTCGAATCTTTCGCACTCCGCAATTTCAATGTTTTGTTTAATCGCCTTCTTAACGGCAGTTCTTGCCTCGGCACGATACGTAGAAAGCAATTCGTCTCTCGGAATATCCAGTTGAACTACACTGGATACATCTCTCTTTAAATAATTAAATTCGTTTTTAACGAGAGCAAAGTCTATATAATTAGAATACTTTGTTTGATAAATCATCGGCGGAGGTGTTAATTGTATACGATCGCATTTTAAATTTTTCGCATAATCAACCAGGCTCTCAACAAGATCAAAAGCTTCTCTAAAATTAAGATTATGTTTATAAACAAAACCGCCGTAAGAAGCGCCTCCGTGTGACGAAAGGATTTTCTTTCCGTCTCTGTTCAGAAGAACCGCGGGGAAAACCGAAATTATTTTATTATCTTTTTTAATGACAAGTGAAGAGTCTTCAAATCTGTTTTCCGGATGATAAGAAAGGAACAACCTTTTATGAAACATGGTACCGTTATCTGAGGTCTCAACAAATGAGTCCCACTCATCCTGTGTACACAGCGAGTTTTTTAGAGGGATAATTTCAACCATAATTTAATCTGCTTTATTTTGAAAATAATTTTGATTGCTTAATGAAATTTAAAACTGCCGGAGCAATTGCTATGATAATAAAAAGCATGTAAGGATATTTAAACCTTGCATCGCCGAAAGTAACCAAATTCATCATTAAACCAAACATAACAAATAATGTAACAGGTAAATAATTTTTGTTAAAAAGGATACTGATTTTTTTTTGAACAACTGTAACAAGGAATATAAATAGCATTGAAAAATAATAGATATGATGAACAATTTGAACTACGAAATAAGTAATAACTGAATAAAAAGGTTTCTCTATTTTCAAACTAAAGTTTTTTTGAACTAAAATTGTCTTTAATATTTTGTAAAGATTCCAATCGCCCATATGAAATAAAGTTGAAATTGAATAATCATCCCAGGCAAACATGTGAATAATTTTTAACGGGAATAAACTTATCCATTTTAACGGGTGCGCCTCAATCCATTTTACGGCTTGTACTTTCCAGTAAGCTTCTTTTTCAATATATGTTTTTGACGCCGGATTATCTATAAAGCCTGCTTTTCCTTTTTCGAAAACTTTTGCGTTGTAAGCACCGGTTGCGTCGTTGTTGGCTCCAATTAAAATGTTTACCGGGCCGTTTGTATTGGTAAAAATAAAGCGATTAAAATAACTCCGCGTAAATAGCCCGAATGGAATAATAAAAACGGCACATCCGATTACCACTAAGAATATTTTTTTATAATTATCTTTATCTTTTACCGAACGAATTCCCAATACAATTAGATATGACAACACCAATGCCCATCCAATGGGTCTAACACCGACCGATGCGGCTGCGATTATACCCGAACTAAAATAGGAGATAAAATCATCTTTATAAAAAAAGTAGATGCTCGCCAGAATAAGAACACCAAAAATAAATTCGGTAAGATTCATCAAAACCATTCCGAGCGTGCTTAGGTAAAAGATATATATTAAAACGCTTATCCTAGCCGCATGTTTGCCAAAAAAATTTTCAGTTAGTTTGAATATAAAAAACAATTGCAGACAATTTAGAATTATATTCAAAATGCCAATGGTAATTTGTGAGTTGTATATGGTTAAGGCGGCAATCAAAATATTTATATATAACGGAGCTGTTATATAATCTTCATATAAATGGATAGGAGCTGGGTAAAAGCTATGATTAAATATTGAAGATTGGGCAAGGTGATAATAGTAAAGTGAATCACTATAAAACGGAACTGCCCCAAATACTACAAGCAATAATTGAACGATGACATAAATGACAATAACCTTCCATACATTATTAGCAAGATAAGTAAAGATTTTTTGCATCTTAAGAATGGATTGCTTGCCGTGACTTTCCTGTTTTAATTAAACAACAAAATAATTTTTGTTAAAACTTAAACTGCAACGAAAAAATATTGGCGCTGCCAAGCCCTTCTGAAAAAGGCTGGAATGCATAGTCGAAACTTAATGTGCCCCACATTATTCCCATACCGGCAGTCATACCTTTTGACTGATAGCCGGTTTGATAACCGCCTCTTAAAGCAAGCAGGTCGTCATAAACTATTTCAAGTCCCCAATTGGTATGCAAATCATTTGTGTCAATATATTTTTGTAACTCTGCGGCCGCCGTTACTTCAAAAGTGTTGTGCCAGAAATAAAACTTGTATGCTGGCCCAACTCTAAAATCGGAAGGCAATTTTGTTTTTTCATTTTTTAGTTTGTTCATCGAGCCTAAGTTATTAACAACGGCAACTGCGGTTAAGCCGTTTATGGGCGTAGTATAATTTAATCCCAAATCCAGACCATAGCCTGTTGCTTCATCAACATATAAACCTTCATACAAATATTTCAGAGTTATACCGAAAGCAAGATTATCAATTGTATTAAACGCAGTTGAAAGGCTACCGAAGAAATAGTTTGCGTTAAACATCGCATCCGGCACCGCTGTAGCTCCTGTGCGAACTTCTATATTATTTATTGTGGTAACGTTAAATCCGGCGGCAACAGGCAAACCCCAAATATTTGTCTTTACTCCAAGCACTTCACTGTTTATGCCTTGAATCCATGAATTATGCATAAGCATAATTTCATTCGTCGAGCTGTTTATCAGATTTGCGGGGTTATAAAATAAGGAAGTAACATCGCCAGACGCCGCGGCTCCTACATCACCCATTGCTATGTTGCGTGCGCCGAAACCCAATTTTAAAAATGAAAGGCCGGTATTGCCGGCTGATTGCGCAAATACGCTGGAAAAAGAAATAAACATAAAAAAAACAATTTTTCTCATACAAAATCCGGACTCTATTAAATTTTAAAAATTAAAATTAAGACCAACTATATGGCGGTCTTGCGGCGAATAAGGTTCAACAACAAATGCATAATCAACGCCAACATTAAGATCACCAATTTTTTTAGAATAAGAAAATCCCAGCGAAGGATTAGCTGGATAATCAGAGTTGCTTAAGTTATACTGATCGATTCCGCCTCTTAAAAATAAACCTTCGTAAATATTATATTCAACTCCGGCGCGAATTATATTGGTTTGGCCGTTACTGTTTTCGTATTCAACAGCAACAATAAATTTATACTCGGGATTTTTATAACTGATGCCTATCTTTTTCAGAACCGGAAAATTATCGGTAGTTGTAGAACCTTGGTCCTGATAAATAGGCGTTGTATCCCATTTATATTTACTATTAATATCAGAAATCATTAACGACAAATTAAGATTGTCGTTCAATTTATAAATTGCTCCCAGGTCAAGCCCTACACTGGTAGCCGAAATCTGATCGTACAACCTGTAATAGTAAAACTTAACAGCCAGGCCAAAAGTTAATTTACTTGAAAAGCTTTTTGCGAAAGCTACAAAGAATTGATTTTCCGAAGTTGATAAATCGCCGGTTTTATTACCGGAATTATCCCTGCCGTCAATTTTACTAACGCCGGAGTTGATAATACCAACGCTAATTCCGGCACCAGGGACATAACCATCATTTTTACGGCCTAGGCCGGGAGTGCGGCTGAACTTTCTTGTATAACTAATAAAGTTCAAAGACCTGTCCAAAGACAAAATAGAATACGAAGCTTGAAAGCTGTTATCATTCTGAAAAAATGCCAAAGCGGGATTATAATACGAAACCATGTTCCCATCGGTAATTGAAGACATGGCGTTTCCCATTCCCATGCCTCTGGCGCCGAAACCCATTCTGCTGAATGCGCCGGGCATGCTGCCAATGCTGCTAAACTTAGGTTGTGAATAAGCTATGACAGAAGATAAAATAATTAAGGATAATAAAATCTTTTTCAATTCCACCTCTTAATGTAAAACAAGTATTTTACCGTAAACCGGTTTTTCTGAACCGGCGTCAACTCTATAAAAATAAACACCGTTTGGAACAATATTACCGGCATCATCTTTACCATCCCAATAATCGATAACATCCGATTGCGCGTCTATAACATGACCGGTTAAACCTCTTTGCGCGTTCTGAATTACAGTGCGAACAAAGTGCATACCGAAGTCAAAAATTCTAATAGTAACGGGAACCGATTTTCCGTTTGTGCTATATTTAATTTTTAGAATATCGGTTTTGGGATTAAATGGATTGGGAAAAGCATAAGTATCGGAAACGGCGGTTAGATTTTTTGAAGCTAAAAAGATACTCCATTTACCCGACCAAATTCCTTGCCCGTCTTGCTCTAGCTTGGCTAATCCGTCATCAGAGCCAAGCCAAACCGTTGTTCCGTTGAAGGCGGCGCCGTAATATATTGAAGTAGCGATTGATAAATTTGTGTTGTTGTCTATAATTGAATTCGGCAAAATCCATGTTATGCCGTTATTCTCGGATCCAAAAGCGCCGTTGTCTGACAAAGCAATAATCTCTTTATTTTGAAACGCAAAATTATGAACTTTCTCACCGCTTAAAGTTGTTTTCCAATTTTGTCCTCCGTCTGAAGTAGAACTGACGCCGTAAAATTCATCGGTACCGTTGGCTTGCCAGGTAGCGCCCCAAACGGTATTATCATATTTGTTATAACCTAGCGCCACTACAAAATTGCCGCTTATAGCATTAATCTGGTTTGTATGATTAAACTTTGTCCAGCTAATTCCGTTGTCGGTAGATTTGTTTATACCGTCGGCTGTTCCTACATAAATAGTGGAATCATTTGTCGAGATAACGGAAAACGCTTCATAATTTAAATTTGCCTGGTTGCAAAAATTACCCGCAACAGGTGAGATACAAAAATCTAAAGTATCGGTCGGGCTAACGGAATCAAGAAAATCAGGAGGCAGCACAACCCTCTGCCATGTTTTTCCCATATCGGTACTTTTTCTAAGGCCGGCAGCAAATGAAGCGACCCAAATTGTGCCGGGGGTAAAGGCAATATCATAAATAATATTTTGTGGAGTTACGGTAACCGGCAAAGCTCTTAACGTGTTAATACCGTACACAACAGATGAGTCACCGCTATTATCAACTGGCTGCGGAACCGAAGTCCATGTTTTTCCATAATCAGAAGTATACCTTAACCCGCTTCCCACGGGAATACTTTGATTGTTCTGTGTAATACTGTGTGCGGTAGCAGCCCAAAAAACTCCGTTATAATAACCGATGGCGGAAATGCTTTCAGTGCCAAAAGTATTATCGCCGCCAAAATTTTTCCATGAAACGCCGTTATCGGTTGATAAACTAAGGCCCTGGCTGGTTGCAAGCCAGATTGTATCGCCGACGGCTATAATATCGTTAATGCTGTTATTAACTATTGATTTGGTTGAACTTATTTTGGAAATAGATTTGCTTTGCACCAAGTTAAAGTCGGAAGGAATATATTGCGATAGAGCCGTTCCGACAAGAACAAAAGCAAAAATAGTTGATAAAAATATTTTTAACTTCATTGAATTTCTATATTATGTGTAATTTTATTGCTTACTGCACCACTTCTATCTTTGGCAAAAAACTCCCACCTGTAAGTTCCTTTTGTAACACCGGTAGAAGGCAAAACAATAGTAATTGAATATGTTCCGTCACCCGCTACCGCATCTCCATTTTGCCCGCTATCATTTAGGTAATAAGGATTGTTTGAAGACGGGCTGCCGCTAGGCGGAATATAAGAATTAAAATAAACCGACTGGATATCGTTCGGGCCGTTATCATCGTGAACATCAAGAGTGATAAGCATGGTAACATCCGACGAGCCGATTGTAGCGCTTGATGGAGCCACCAGGTTGGAAATTACCGGCGCAACATTAGGCTTGCCGGCAGTATATTGAAAATAATGCACGGCTATTAATTTTGAAGTTCCAGATGTGCTTGTTATAAAATATTGTATTTCGTAATTGCCTGCAATGTAACTGCTGCTAAGGGGGAATTTATTTGAATAGGTAAAGTCACCCGCAACGGTATCGCCGTTTTGGGTAATAAATCCGTTATCAAACAACTGGAAGGGCCCGCTATTTATTTTATTCCCGTCCGAAGAATAAATATCACAATACACTTCGCTAACATCTTTGGAAGATGTTAACGCAATACTTATAGTAAGCAATGAATCCGAGGTTGAATAAGTGAAAGAATCTGCTGTTTCCACTCCCTTAACCTGCAGCTCACTTACACTGTTGGTTCCGGCAATATCAACAACGTTATTAAAATCTTTCTGACATCCCCAGAAAAGGAAAGGTATTAAAAATAAAATGTATTTTTTCATCGGCCTAAATATTTGTTTTTAAGAGATTTTGCTCAATGTAAAAAAAATTGCACCTCTATTTAACCGCCCATTGAAACAGTAAAAGGAGTTGGTGAAAAAGACAAGACCAAAATTAAGAAGCTAATGTATCCCAGCCACATTCTTGTTTTATTAAGTTCGGTATAATCCGGAACGTTCGGATGTTTTATCTTAATTACAAAAAAAAGAAGCAGCGCCCAGAAAAGCCACCCAACCCATCCAAAATAAGTGTTAAAATTAAGAAATGATTCGGCCAATCCCAAAAATCCGAGTACTAATAATACAATAAAAGACACGCTTGCAATCTTATAATGATTTTTTTCGCCGAACATCGTATAAGCGATATGCCCGCCGTCCAGTTGCCCTATCGGTATCATGTTCATAGCCGTTACAAAAAGCCCGAACCAGCCCACACACAAATAAGGATAATGATAAACTTCCGACATGGGCGGAAAAAATTGCGAACCGTGTATAAAGATTAATTTTAATAACGAAAATAAAATCGTGTTACCGAACGCCAGGTTGAGCGCGTCTTTTCCGTATTGAGGTGAAAAGTAATCGGGATGAATTGCCAATAAATAATTTATACCGGGCACATGAGTAAACCCGTAAACCAAAACTATAATGCACGCAACAAACCCGGCTAACGGCCCGGCTATGCCGATATCGAACATAGCTTTTTTTGTATAAATGGGTGATTTAGTTTTTATTACGGCGCCCATCGTACCGAAATTTAAAAATATAGAAATAGGAGGAAACGGGATGTAAAAAGGAAGTGTGGCTTTAACTTTATGATAGCGTGCGGCAAAATAATGCCCGAACTCATGAAAAGAAATTATAAACATAATTGATGCTGAATATGGAAGACCTTTCAACAAGAATGATAATTCGTAAGGCCCCGGCACACCGCTTATCCATTGAGCGCCGGCAATTGTGGTTGTTATAAAAGTAAGAAGGAACAAACCGCCATGCAGCAAAAAATTATACTGCTCTTTTTTAACAGGCTGCGAAATATCATAATCGGTGAAATTATCGTTTAAGTTTTCGGGCATCTATAAATCCAGGTTTATTCCGATTGAAGAGTAATTTTCATTTATATTATAATATTCCCCGTGAATACTTTTACCAGAGTAATGGGAATATAAAATACTGAAACCGTTTCCGTTATTATTGCCGAATTTTATTCCGGCTACAAAAATATTATTGCCGTTATACTTTTCGGTTTTGGTTATTTTAAAATCATTTGCAACAAACGGTGTTATGCCTTTAAGCGGGAATGAAGTATAATAATAATCAAATCCTACCTGGTATATTCCTCTTCCTATTCCGTCGGGAATTACGTGAAAAAGATATGTTAACCCTGCGTATACACGTAAATCACCGGTTTTATAAAAAGGGAAAAGTTCTACAAATTCCCTGCTGTAAACAAACGGAAGCAAGTCGTCCCGCCACCCGAAATTTTGGACGTCAAATCGGCCGTCGACTATATGAGCGCTTATATGGCTCAATCTAAAGCGGAAACCGTACTCGGAATTATTATCAATAATTTTATATCCAC
>DAIERC010000382.1 GCA_027347125.1 Ignavibacteriales bacterium | reverse complement strand
GGCAATATAATGCTTCATGTATCCAACCGAATATATCGAGGCGAACACAGCTCCGGCAGAAATAATGAGAGAAAAAAACGCGGCTAACGGATCGAGCCTTAAAGCGGCAGTTCCTACCGGCTCAAAAAAATCTATATTAATGCTGAATGAATTACCATAAACTATGGATGAAAATATGTACGGCAGTATAAAGAACTGTGCAATTATAGAAATTGAAGTGAAGAAAACTCCCTTCCATTTATCTTGTATGAAGAGTGTAATAATCCCCGCTGCGAAAAAAAGTAAAACCCCCGTATAAAAATAATTCATTTCGGTAAAGCTCCTAATTCCGCCATTCTAATTCTTTTGACTTTACAAAATTTAGTATTTCGTCTTTTTGAGCTTTTCGTCCAAGCAATTCTATAAACTGTTCTGACTGGCATAAAAATGAAATCTTGGAAAGCACTTCAAGATGTCTGCGCGGGTTATTAGCCAGAACAATAAAAAGAGTATGCACGGGCAGTTTGTCTAATGCCTGAAAGTCGGTGGGGTTTTGTAAATAACAAATTGATACTATTACATCTTCGGTGTTTGAAATTATCGGGTTTCTCGGATGCGGTATCGCAATTCCCTTTCCGATAGCAGTAGTCATCATTTCTTGCCTGCTTAACAAGGCTGAAAGAATTTCTTCTTTGGAAAGATTTGACGGCGTTGGAATAATATCAATTACATTTTGCAAAATTTCTTTAACTGTCTTGCCGGGAATATTGTTGTACACTCCCCCGGATTTAAGCAGCTCATAAAAATTTACCGGGCCCGATGACGGCGAAATATTTAACAAATTAGGAGACAGTTCTATCTTGTTGCTTAGTATCCATTCGTTTATTTCCGAACGATTAAAATGGTACTGGTGATTTATCCGGTAACAAGGAATTTTCTTATCCTTAATCCAGCGGTAAACCGTTTTTTCGGAAACCTGCAGCAGGTTTACAATATCTTTGATTTTTAGTTCCATATAAGTTCTATTTTGGGTGCAAAATATAATATTTTTCCGTTAAAGTCCAAACATTGGGCTTAATATTCTTTTATGTCCTGTAATGTCCATAAAGAAAAATGAGCCTTTTTAAATAATAATTTGAAAGTAAAACATCTGCACTATAAATTTATTTAAGGCTTTACCATTTAAAATCACAAGTAACCATGGAGTAATTCAGATGAATCTTCATATTGTTGATATAGCGATTATTTTATTTTATTTAGCCTCCACAATCTTTATCGGGTTTTACATTTCTAAAAAAGCATCAAAAAATATTCATAATTATTTTCTTGGTGGTAACAATTTCAAGTGGTGGATACTTGGCATTTCCGATGCTTCCGGTATGTTTGATATTGCCGGAACAATGCTTATTGTTTATTGGCTTTCGGTATACGGATTAAAAAGTATGTGGATTCCCTGGATATGGCCGGTTTTCAATCAAATATTTCTTATGGTATACTTATCTCCCTGGCTGCGAAGATCAAACGCTATGACCGGCGCCGAATGGTTAAAAACACGTTTCGGAACCGGGAGAGGCGCAACCTTATCCCATTTTATCGTTGTAATATTTGCTCTTATAAGTGTAATCGGGTTTCTTTCTTACGGGTTCAAAGGAATAGGTAAATTTGCGGCGGCGTTCCTTCCCGCTTTAATAACAAATCCTTCTATACTGGCTCAGTACCCCCAAATAAATGCAAATCTTTACGCGCTGATATTAATGAGCATAACAACCGTATATGTTGTTAAAGGCGGGATGATGAGCGTTGTGGCAACCGAAGTTATACAATATTGTATACTTACGGTTTCCGCAATTGCTATAGGAATAATAGCTATGTACCATGTTTCGCCAAGCATGACTAACAGCGTTATACCTGAAGGCTGGAAAAGCATGTCTTTTGGTTTTAATTTAAATTTAGATTGGTCAACTGTTAGCTCTGCTATGGCAACCAAAGTAACAGCGTTTAATCAATGGATAAAAAACGACGGTTATTCTATGTTTGGTTTGTTATTCGGTATGATGATATTCAAAGGAATGTTTGTTTCTGCGGCGGGCCCTGCGCCAAATTATGATATGCAGAGAATCCTTTCCACACGCAACCCGGTTGAAGCCGCAAAAATGAATTCAATGGTTAGTATAGTTCTTAATCCTTCCCGTTATTTTATGGCCGCCGGTTTAACTGTTCTTGCTCTTACAAATTTTGATGCCTTATACAAAAGCTCGGTAAGCAGCCCGGATTTTGAAGCGATCTTACCGCAAGTTCTGGCTCATTATGTTCCGGCCGGTTTACTCGGCCTTTTGATGGCGGGTTTTATAGCAGCTTTTATGAGCAACTTTGCCGCAACTGTAAATGCGGCTCCGGCATATATTGTTAACGATATATACAAACGTTATATAAATCCTAATGCCGAGCCTAAAAAATATGTTAGGATGAGTTATATTGCATCCATCGCAGTTGTTGTTGTTGGTATTGCAACAGGATTTTTTGTGGAATCGATTAATCAAGTCGCACTCTGGATAGTAGCTTCTTTATGGGGCGGTTATACTGCAGCCAATGTTCTTAAATGGTATTGGTGGCGCTTTAACGGCTACGGTTATTTTTGGGGAATGGTTTCGGGAATTGCGACATCTTTAATCCTGCTTTTGCTTAATAATTTGCATCTGCTTACATTTTTAGATAACTGGCCGTTGCCGGCAAATTCCAGTATGAATTCTTTCCCTTTAATCTTTCTTATTTCTATAATCGGTAGTTTTGTAGCTACAATGTTAACAAAGCCTGAAAGCGACGAAGTGCTTATGAAGTTTTATCATAACGTTCGCCCCTGGGGTTTCTGGAAACCGATCCATCAAAAAGTACTTAAAATTGATCCGCAGTTTGTCGCAAATAAAAATTTCAAAAGAGATATGTTTAATGTGCTGGTAGGAATTATCTGGCAAATAACATTGATGGCTACACCGGTGTTTCTAGTTATTCGCGAATATAAGTCGCTGGCAGTTTGTATTGTTATTTTAGTTGTTACATCCTTATTGTTAAAACTAAACTGGTGGGACAAACTTGAAGCTACTTACGGAGAAAGAGCAGAGTTAAAATTTCCTGCTCCCGGTAGCGCTTCTTCTCTGGTAACTGAAAAAGATTGACGGGAATATTTAATTTTAACAAAAATAATTCCGGCGTATTTAATTTACTTTATAGTATTAAAATCTATATCGCTATTTTTTATTCAAAAATATTTTTGTGATAAATTTCTTTAATTTCATTGCGCTTAATTCAAAATTGAGAGTTTAAAATTAAAAATTCCGTATTGACAAATACAGAGAAGATTGTTAATCTTGAGGTGGAGATTTTTGCTTATGATCCCTATTTCAAATAATCCGTATATTGTTGAAGCTGTTCGCTATACTACAAAACTAGATTACTCTCAGAAAGCGACTAACTTTACCAGCCTCAACCAGGATTCTTCCGGTAATAAATTATCGAAAGATGTTAAAAATAGTTTAGTAAGTGAAAAACTTAATTCTTCAAATTTTAATTTCAGGTATTTATATAATGTTCCGCTATCCAGGCTAAATTCAACCGGCCAAATTTTTAATGAAAAAGAAAAGCCTCTGGCCGCCGATAATTCAAACGATAGCAATAATAATTTTAATGATTTAAAACATCTAACTAATGATTCAAACCAAAACGGGGTTTACGGTTATTATATTGTTGATAGCAAGATGACTGCAAATTCCAGAGACAACTCTTCCCGCAAAAATACCAACTCAATAAAAAAACAATTGGACAAGACCTATCATTCAAGCTCACAAAACTCTAAGGGTAGTTTGGTAAATATTATTTACTATTAAGTATCATCCGTTGTTCAAGATAAAACCGATAATATGTTTAATCATTGTAAAATGATTATCTCCCGTCTATCAAACATCCTTGGAGGTGATGAATAAGTACTTAAAAAGAGAGTGATACCGAAAACGATTAGAAGCTTCCCCAGACCGCCTAAAAGGTTTTTATATCAATTCGAGCATCAGGTTAAACAGCATGTGGTTTACCCTCCTGAGTATAATAAAATAAAATCTTTCAGTTACACTGAATTATGTTTCCGTTTTAATCAATGAGTTCATTTTTCATATTCGCTAATAATTTTATCCATCATCACATCGGTCTCTTTATCTATAATCCGCCTTTTTTCATCCGCTTCAAACCAGTTTAAAGTTAACTTGATTCCCTTATTAAAAGGAATTGTTGCTTTGAAGTCAGGGACAAAAGTTTTAATCTTTGTATTATCAAAAATAACGCTCCAAGTTTTATCGCCGATTAAAGAGCCTTTTAATGATTCATCAACACTTGCAAGAAAATCGGAGGGAATATGAATTATGTTAGCCTCAACTCCGGCAGCATCTGCAACAGCGCCATAAATTTGATCCCATGTTAAAATTTCATCGGAGGTTATGTGAAACGCGTGGCCAATTGCCTGCTGATGCCCCAAGAGTCCTACAAATCCTTTAGCAAAGTCCGAAGCATGAGTAACAGTCCAAAGCGAAGAACCGTCGCCGTGAACAATAATTTTCTTACCCTTTTTCATGCGGTCGATTATTGTGTATTCAGTCCACCCTCCTATTGCAACGGGAATAACAGTATCATATGTATGCGAAGGCCTAACTATTGTAATCGGGAAATTATTTCTACGGTAATAAAAATTTAGTTTTTCCTCGCAGGCAATTTTGTTGCGCGAATATTCCCAGTAAGGATTATGCAACGGCGTAGATTCCGTAATTACCGGGTGCAAAGGAGGTTTCTGATAAGCGGAAGCCGAGCTGATAAAAATATATTGTTTTGTAATATCTTTAAATAGTTTAAAATCTCTGTCGATGTCGTTTTCGGTAAAAGCTATCCAGTTAACAACCGCGTCCCAATTGTGTTGTTTTAGCTCCCGCGTTAATTGATCGGGTTTTGAAATATCACCCGTAATAGTATTTGCACCTTCAATTTTTACATCCCTGTTACCGCGGTTTAATAGATACAGATCGATGCCGCGTTCAACACACAATTTGCTTACTTCGGTACTAATATTTCCCGTGCCGCCGATAAATAAAACTTTCAATTACTTACTCCTTTATATTTTCATTATAATATTCGGAACAATATTTTTATTCTTAAATTAATTTTCTTCAAGATTATTGTATTTAATCCAAAATTAAAATTGCGCTTTATGTTTTTCCTTCTACCAGTCCGTTTTTTGTAAGGTACTCATAGCTTCCGGAAATACCTTTAAAAATATCTCCATCATATTCATCAAATTCAACTATCATCCATTTTATATTGCTGCCACCGCTTTTTACAATGGCTTTAAAATCCATTACACCTTCGCCCGCCGGAACTTGTTCGTAAGATTTTTTTCCCATTATAGCCGGTCCGTCCTTTATATGAAGTAGCGGGGCGCGTTTGCCGAAATCGTGAACAACTTTTGCCGGATCCTGCCCCGCGGTTTTAGCCCAATATGTATCTATCTCAAAAAAGATTTCCTTATCAAGATTTTGCAACAGGTAATAAGCCGGATAAATTTCGTAGCCTGTCTTTTCAAACTCCCACCAGTGGTTATGCAGGCCAAAATGTATGCCTCTCGATTTCAGGAATGCTGCGGATTCATTATAAACATCCGCGGTATGCTTTGTTGCATCCATAGTTTTAAACTTATCGCCCTCGGGCCAGCCATGATAAACCAGCGTATCGCAGTTGTAAGCGTCGGCCATTTTTAAAGCTGCGTCTTTGTCTTTGCCTACGGGTAGTTCAGCATGCATGCTAAAGACTTTTAAGCCTGCATTTTTAAATATCTTTGCGCCGTAATCAAGAGAAATTTTTTCGGGTAGAAAATAAGTTTCTATACCGGCATAGCCAATGTCGGCAACCTTCTTCATGGTTCCTTCAAAATCTTTTTCTATTTCTTTACGCACGGAATAAAGTTGTAATCCGATTTTTGCTTTATACTCAAAGTTTTCAAAATACTTGAAACCCGGTAAGGCAACAGCTGCGGTGCCCATGCCCATCAATTTAAGAAAATCTCTTCTAGAACGATTAACTTTTTCCATATTAGTTTCCCTTTTACATACCGGAACAATGAAATAATTTTTTACGGAGCAACCAATCTATAACTTACAAAAGCAACCATTTTACTATCCGGTGACCATGACGGGACATTTATAGTTCCCTGCCCGCCTAATAAAGTTGCCAGTATTTTCGGTTCACCGCCGGAAGCGGGCATAATTCTTAACACCACATTTTTGTTTGCCGGGTGACCTTCAACGTTTTTATCATAAGAAACAAATACAATCCATTTTCCATCTGGCGAAGGATGAGCAAACCAATCGCCGTATTCATCATTCGGAGTAACTTGCGTTTGCTCCGAGCCGTCCGGTTTCATACGCCAAATTTTCATTTGCCCGGTTCGTACCGAATTAAAATAAATATATTTTCAGTCGGGAGAATATTCCGGCCCATCATCAAGCGTGGGAGTTGTTGTTAGCCTTGTTTCCTCACCACCGTTAACGGAAATTGTATACACATCAAATTCACCGTTGCGCTCAGCGCAGTATGCCAGCGTTTTGCCGTCTGGCGACCAGCCGTGCCAGTA
>DAIERC010000453.1 GCA_027347125.1 Ignavibacteriales bacterium | reverse complement strand
GAATTAATTTATTTTTTTCATGCTCGTTTCTTTTTCTTTCAATTGCTCTGGCAATTGCGTAGGAAATTAATTCAAGAATATTTTTTTCTTGTTCTCCGTATATGTATGGGTTATTATAATCCTGAACTACTAATACGCCGAAGGTATAATCCTTAATCTTTAAGGGAATTCCCAGCCAAATTTTAGCCGGCGTACCAATTATATCAATTTCTCCAAGTTTTTTAAGTTCTTCGTTTTTTTGAGCATCAATCAAACAGGTTTTGCCTTTTTTTATTACATACTCTGTAAGTCCATTACCTAATTTCTTTGGTGAAATTGATTTATCGGCTTCATCTACAAAATACGGAAAGCTTAATGTATCGTCGTTGCTTTCATATAAGGCGATATAAAAATTTTTTGCCGGCATAACCTCGCTAATCGATGAATGAATAAACTCAAAGAATTCATTCAAATCGCTTTCGGTGTTTGCGGCGTCTAATATTTGGGTTATTATTTTTTCAACTTTTCTATTTTCGCTTTGATCGGTAATATCAATTAAAACACCGTTGCTTGTTTTTTCTTTGCCTTCGGAATCTAATTCGGTGTAGGCTCTGTCTTCCACAAGTTTTAACGTCCCGTCTTTCGCCTCTATGAAATATCTGGCAGAATATTCGGTATAGCAGTTAACACATTTTTCATTATCAGCACTACCGGTAGTTTCGATTTTCTTAATAATAGCTTTTATACCGATATTATTCAATTCATCCCAAGAGTAACCTGTAAGCGTACTAATATATGGGCTTAAATATTCATACTTTCCGGAAACAAAATTAAACTTGTAAAAGACACATTTTCTAGATTGATCAAGATTAAAACCAAAATTTATATCCATTTAAGCATTCCGGCATTAAGACAGTATGAATTAAATTAAAAATATTTTATTTTTCGAAGTGAATTATTTTTTTATTGGAATACCAAGGTTATTTTATAATATCAAACAATTCGGCATTCCGAAAATACCGCTTCATATAATTGAAGACCCGACAACGAACTTTGTAAAATAAGCAAATAAATTATTATCTAAAATATCTTGACTTTATAAACCGATAGCACTATTTTTATGTAGACTAAATCTTAATAATGTGCATTTTAGGAAGTTAATTTTTATTATGAAAACTGCTGCTGAATTAAAATTTGGAGAACGTGGTGTTATTAACAGCATAGACGGCTCTCACCCTTCTTCCAGAAGAATCTTGGAAGTGGGATTTACTCCCGGCCAGGAAATTGAATTGCTTAGCATCTCTGCTTTCAATGATCCTTTGGCATTTTCAGTAAGAGGTACTATTATTGCTATTAGAAAAAATGAAGCTGATTGTATAAAATTGTTATGAACAATGTTACTCTGGAAGACATTCCTCTTATCACTCTTGTTGGCCCGCCGAATTCAGGGAAAACAACATTATTTAATTACTTAAGCGGTAAAAATTATAAAACGGTAAACTATCCGGGCGCAACAGTGGAGTATTCCGTTAGCCGGATTCAGAAAAAATTTAATCTTGATGCCAACATACTTGACTCACCCGGTATTGTGAGTTTGGTACCTAATTCCCCCGATGAGAAAGTATCAATTGAAGCTTTGTATTCGCACCCAAGGCTCGGCATTCCCGATATTGTTATTGTTACTGCCGACGCAAGTCAGCTATCGCGTCATCTTTTATTGGTTAAACAACTCATTGAATCCAAATTTACGGTAATTGTTGCGTTAACCATGACCGACCTACTTCAAAGAAAAGGTTACGATATATCGGAAGAATATTTAAGTAAAAAACTAAATTGCAATGTAGTAAAAATTAATGGGCGAACAGGCAACGGAATAGATGAGTTAATTAGAGCTACGGAAATAGAACTCTCAAAAAATAAAGCCAATAAAAATACTGAACCGGTAATGTTTAACAGTTCTATTTCACTTAATGAATTGTTATCTGTTTACAAAGAAATTGAAGATATTGAGCGCGCAGTTGTTTTTGAAATTAACGGACATTCTTGCGAGCCTAATCTGCTAGGTGCTAATAAAAAGTTAAATGAGTTGAGTAAACAGTTAAACAACATACCGAAGAATAAAATAGACCAGACTACTTTAAAAATCGATAAAATTCTTCTGCATAAATATTGGGGCCTTATTTCGTTTTTCATAATTATGGCTCTAACTTTTACATCCATATTTTGGTTTGCTCAACCGTTGATGAACCTGGTTGACCAATTCTTCGGATTTTTGTCTACGGAAACAATCAGTTTGATTGGCGATAACTGGCTGGGAAATTTTATAGCAAACGGAGTAATAGGCGGAACGGGCGCAGTTTTGATATTTGTACCCCAGATTGCAATTTTGTTTTTAATTTTGGGCATCTTGGAAGATACAGGTTACCTGGCGCGAGGCGCAATGTTAATAGATCAACCTCTGTCAAAAATTGGCTTGAACGGCAGATCATTTGTTCCAATGCTTTCCGGTTTTGCATGCGCAATCCCAGCAATTATGGCAACAAGAACCATTCCCAATAAAAGAGAACGTTTACTGACCATTTTTATTATTCCACTTTTAAGCTGTAGTGCAAGGCTTCCGGTTTATGCGTTGTTGCTGGCGTTTTTGTTTCCTATGGATAGATCATGGATTGCCGGATTGGTGCTTGCAGGTATTTATATTTTCAGCATCGTAAGCTCAACCGTTGTGGCTAGCGTAATAAATAAATTTAGCAGTAAAATATTAAAAGAAGAAGACAACTCTTCTTTTATACTTGAACTTCCTACTTATAGAATTCCCAAGTTGAAAGTTGTAGCAACCAATACTTATCATAGTTCAATGACTTATGTAAAAAAAGCCGGAACCGTAATTTTGATGTTGTCTGTTGTAATCTGGTTTTTAACTTATTTCCCGAACTACAACCCAAAAGTTGAAACAAATAATTTAACAAAGGAAAAAGCGGAACAACTTATCAGTTCAGAAAGATTATCTAATTCATATGCAGCCGACTTGGGGAAATTTATTCAACCTGTAATGAGGCCTATCGGTTTGGATTGGAGAGTTGGAGTATCGCTTATCCCAACATTCGCAGCAAGGGAAGTATTCGTGAGTTCATTGGCATTGATTTTTAGAGCTACCGGAGACAACGGTGCGCTTCAAACTTCCATTCTAAAGGAGATGAGGCAAGCCCAAATTACCGGTACAAATCAAAAACTTTTTACTACAGCAACAATCATAGGTTTAATCATCTACTTCATTTTCGCGCTTCAATGCATTTCAACGCTGGCAATATCCAGAAAAGAAACAGGCAGTTGGCGAATACCTATAATGCAGCTGGTTTTATTTACATCGATGGCATATGTTTTTGCATTCTTAGCCGTTAACGGTTTGCGAATGCTGGGTATTTCTTAAATGCTCAATAATTTTTTAGCTTAAATAAAATTCTTCGACTTCGTTATTTTTGCTAATGTACAAAAGCTGTCATATTTTAATATAGTATCTTATCAATTATAAAAAATTTGAAAAATCAACAGGCGGCTGAAGTTTTTAGAAAGTTTTTGAAGGACGGTAAAAACAGAATTACCCCGGAGAGGTTCGAGGTTCTGGATGCCGCTCTTGAATACGAAGGACATTTCGGAGCCGATGATCTGTATATACTGATGAAAACCCAGCAATCCCGGGTTTCAAGAGCTACGGTTTACAATACACTAGAACTTCTTGCTCAATGCGATTTATTGATCAAAAGAAATTTTGGCGATAATACCACCCGATACGAAAGTAATTTTAAAAAACAAGTACATGATCATTTGATATGTGTTGATTGCGGCAGAATAGTAGAGTTTATGAACCCCAAAATAAAACAGATTCCCAGTGAAATTTGCGGCGAGCTTGGTTTTGATGTTGAAAGTTATTCATTCAACATATTTGCCAGGTGCAAAGACATTAAGAATTGTAAATATTATAAAAACAGGAAATAATTCTTCTCGGTTTTTTCCCGACAGGCGGCAAATAAATGATACGGCAAAAATATCCTTTAACCTGGCATAAAGAAAATTTTTCTATTAGAATTTTCTGTTCTATACCAAATGTTGCAACCGGTATTTTGCTTGCAGCAGATAAGAACCTATTTGTTGTTGACCCCGGCGACGGAATACTAAGGGACTTAAATAAAGAAATTGGAACAGGAAAAATTCTATCAATATCCGACATTTTTGTAACTCACGGCCACCACGATCACGTTGGCGGAGTGTGGGCTTTGCTTACCTATATGAGGGTTATGAACAAAAGGACTCCGCTTACAATTCACTATCCCCACGGCTGCGTGGAAATAGAAAGCATACACAATGCTTTTATCAGTGTTTATTCTGCAACGCTGCCATATGAATTAAAATTAAATGAGATAATAGAACCCAAAAGTTTCAAAAGCAAAGGCGTATTGGTCCGCCCTTTCCCGGTTATGCACAAAGAATACTTGCACGACGGAAAGACTACACGCCAGGTGCCGGCGCTTGGTTACAAATTTACGTTTAAGAGAAAAAAGATTTGTTACGGCGGCGATACCGCTTATTGTGATGACCTGGTTAAACAAGCCAAAAATTCCGATTTAGCTGTTATAGAAGCCGGGCATGAAGACGACACTCCCGATGATATGCACATGACCATGACAGAAGCCAAGCGAATCGGCAAATCGGCAAAAGATTATTTTCTTGTGCATGTTCCAGAATAACTTCCTTAATATTACTATCCACCGTATTATAAAACCATTTTAACGGTTGTATTATATATTAATAACTATTTATTTTATGTATCCGCAGTTGTAAAATAATTAATGATGTAATTTGTATTATTATTACTGAGGGAAAAAATTTAGATGAGAAAAAAGATAATTATTTACGCAATAATCCTTTTTGTTCTCTCATTTGTGTTTGCATTATTTTTTTACGACAACTTTAACCCGGTAAAAGTAACCGCGGTTGAGCTGGCAAAAGACTATAACATCGATAAAAGTGCGGCTGATAAAAAGTACCTGGATAAAACGATAATATTAACAGGCAATGTTAAAGCTTATTACAGACTTTTGGGGGCGAGGCACGTGCTTGAACTTGAAACCGGGGACAGTAAGAACTTCATTTTTTGTTTTTTTATGGATCAGAGAAATGAATACGAAGCCGGCCTGTTTAATGAAGGCGAAAAAGTAGAGCTAAAAGTAAAATGTGTGGGCATCGATTCATACTCTTATGTTAAAGGCATAAAAGTGGAAGTGAAAAAAATAATAAACTAAATATTTATAATAACATTCATATAAGTATAGTATGCATTGGTACCAAAAAGAAATTTCGCTGACTGCTAAGAGACGCGGTTTTCATCTTGTTACCGATGAGATATTCCGGCAGATCCCCGAAATAAAAGCAATTCAAAAAGGGATGGCGAACATTTTCATCAAACATACATCGGCCTCATTGGCCATAAACGAAAATGCCGACCCAACGGTTCGTATCGATATGGAATCTCACTTTAACAAGTTAGCTCCCGAAAACGCTCTCTATTACAGGCACAATACGGAAGGCCCCGATGATATGCCGGCCCATCTTAAATCTGTAATTCTCGGATGCAGTCTTAACATTCCGATTACAGGCGGCGACTTTAATTTAGGCATATGGCAGGGCATTTATCTTTGCGAGCATCGAAATAACGGCGGAAGTCGCCGGCTAGTAATTACATTATCCGGTGAGTAAGTTTATTTTATATAATTGAGATTTATTTTTTCAGATACTTATATATTACAGGTCGACTTTCATTTCCGAATTTATCAACAGCCGATACAAGATAAACATATTGAGAATTGTTACCGGGGTTATCTATATAAGAAAATGTGCTGCCGGGAACCGCATCAATAATATGAGAGGCGTCATCCCGGTCGATGCTTTCTAAAGATGTGAAGCGATAAACAACAAAAATAAAAGGGGTATCGCCATCAGCGGCGGCAGAAGGTTTATCCCATTTAATTAATAATTTATTGTCGATATCCGTAACAGTTAAATTGCTAGGTGAAAGCGGCGGTACTGAGTCTTTCAACGTCATTGCAGGAACAAGCGATGGATGCTTAAAATACATTTTCAATGAATCTGCAAAACCGGAATAATTTTTAGCAATAGCTTTTGCACTGTAAAATACAGTGCCGCCAACCCGGATGATTTGCCGGTTTATCCGGATTTGTTTTTCAAGTTCATCCGGCTCTCCTTTATAACCAGGCAAAGCCATCTTAGTTGCGTAAGTGCCTATATACAACTGCACGCCGTCGGTAACGGAAGCCCACCACAATAAAAGATTTTTATAATCTGCGGATGAATTTCCTATTTCCCAATAAAGCTGCGGTACAATGTAATCTATTGTTTTTTTCTTAATCCAGGTTAGCGGGTCGCAATAGAGTATTTTATAAGCTTCAAATCCTTTAGAGTCCGTAAATTTATTTTCAACTATACCGAAAGGACTTATACCGAATTTAACTTTAGGTGCTTCGGCTTCAATAGTATCGTGAACTTCCTCAATCAATTTATTAATATTATTTCTCCGCCAATCGTTTATGTCTTTTATACCTTCATTATATTTTATAAAAGTACGCCTGTCTTCATTTTTTATTTTAGGCGAATACGGATAGAAGTAATCGTCAAAATGAATTCCATCCACATCATATCTCCTAACAATATCGCCCACAATTTTGGCAACATAATGTCTTACGTCCGGAATACCGGGATTAATCATTTTATAATCGCGGAATTTAAGAATCCAATCCGGATGAATATTTTGAACATTATTCCGGGCAATCACAAAATTATCATCTTTCTTTTCCACTCTAAGAGGGTTAAGCCATGCTTGGATTTCCATGCCTCTTGAATGTGCTTCCTGTACAGCTACCTGCAGCGGATCATAAAACGGATAGGGCGCTTTGCCCTGCACGCCGGTAAGCCAATAAGACCATGGCTCATAAGGAGAATCATAAAGCGCGTCGCACTCTGTTCTAACTTGAAAGAAAACAGTATTAATACCCGCGGCCTTAAGTTTGTCGAACAACAACTTCAATTCTTTAATTTGCTGCCCGGATGTTTCATGGTTAGACGATGGCCAGTCAATATTTGCGATTGTCGCTATCCACGCTCCCCTAAGCTCTCTTTTAGGATAGATGTACTGAGCATTTAATTGAATATTGACAGAAAAAAACAGCAACAAAAAAGCAATGATTAATCTCATCCGGTAATTTTGTTTATTAAGAAAAACACGAATTAATTTTTATTTTTGTAATTCAACTTAACATTAGAATTTTAGATAACAAAAGTGAGAAAGCAAAATTATGATAAATAAAAAGATATTGTTTGTTTGCATGGGTAATATTTGCCGCTCACCGGCGGCAGAAGGCGTAATGAAAACTTTTGTAGAAAAAGAAGGTTTAACAGATAATATATTCGTTGACTCCGCCGGTACAATAGGATATCATGCAGGCGAACCAGCCGACGCAAGAATGATTAAACACGCTGCTCGGCGAGGTTACGATTTAACCAGCATATCCAGAAAATTTAATGCTTCTTCCGATTTCGAAAACTTCGATTATATAATTACTATGGACGACGATAATTATAAAGATATAAAAGGATTGGACTATAGCGGCAAATACAAAAACAAGATTTTTAAGATGGTTGATTTTAGTCGTAATTTAAAAGTAACTGAAGTGCCCGACCCGTATTACGGCGGTTGGGACGGATTTGAAAACGTGATTAATATTTTAGAAGACGCGTGCGCAGGTTTATTGGACAGGATTAAAAATGAAATTAAGCGATGAACTAAAATTAAAAATTGAAAATCATACCGGCAGCAAAATAAAATCGTTGAGTTCCATTTCCGGCGGTTGTATTAGCGATGCATATAAAGTGGTTTTACAAAACGATAAAAACTTTTTCTTGAAATTAAATTTCAATGCTTCTGCCGATATGTTCATCAAGGAAGCGCACGGCTTAAACGAGTTAAAAAAGGCAAACGCAATACGCATTCCCGAGGTGATGCTTTTCGACACTTCGTACATATTACTGGAGCATATCGAGGCCGGTGTAAAGTCTAATAGTTTCTTTGAAAACTTCGGACGAAAGTTCGCGCAATTACATAAGTTTTCTCAAAACGAATTCGGCTTTTACGAAGATAATTATATCGGCTCAAATCCGCAGTTAAATGCTGCCGGTGAAGATGAGAAAGCCGACTGGGTGAAATTTTATTTTAATAAGAGAATTCTTTTCCAATATAAATTGGCTGAGAAAAACAGATATTCTACTGATGAGCTTAGGAAAGGAATTAGGCTGCTAGAGAATAAATTTGAAGATATTATGAAAGGCAGCGCCGAACCGCCGGCATTGTTACACGGCGACCTCTGGGGCGGCAATTATATGATCGATAAAAACGGCGAGGCGTGTTTAATTGATCCCGCGGTTTACTATGGCCATCGCGAAGCTGATTTAGGAATGACAAAATTATTCGGCGGCTTTAATAACCGCTTTTATTCTGCCTATAACGAATGTTATCCCCTTAAGGAAGGATACATTTACAGAGAGAATATTTATAAGCTTTACCATGTGCTTAATCATCTTAATCTTTTCGGGAGCGGCTACTACCCGCAGGCAATTGCGCTGATAAAAAGTTATATCTAAATATTCTTATAATAAAATTGCGGAAAGGGTTACTTCCTTTCCGCTTCAATTATTTAATATCAATCACTTCAACATCAAAAGTAAGCGTAGAGTAAGGAGGAATTTCTCCCATAGTTCTATCACCGTACGCTAATGAAGGCGGAATAAAAAATTTTGCTTTTGCGCCTTTGTTAAGAAGTTTTATTCCTTCTTCCAATCCGGGAATTACCTGGTTCATTCCAATTCTAAACATTACTGCTTCTTCCCTGTCAAACGAGCTGTCAAATTTATGCCCGTTGCTTAAATAACCTGAGTAATTCATAACAACAGCTTGCCCGCTAACCGGTTTTGGGCCTTCACCTTCTTTTAAAATTACATACCTCAATCCGTCTTTGGTAGATTTTACCTTTGTGGAATCGTATGCCCATTCGGTAGATCCCGTTGAGGCTTTTACATCTAATAATTTAACTTGCAATTTTATATCCGTATTTGAAGGAATGCCGTTCGCGCCTTCTTTTCCGTACGCTAGTTTGTAAGGAATAACCATTGTTCTTACTCCACCAACCTTCATTCCCATTATTCCGCCGTCACTGCCTTTTATAAGCATGTTGGTGCCTAGAACAATTTTTTTGGGCTGACCAATTAATTTAGTGGAGAAAAGTAAATCTTTGCTTTTGGTAGAATCTTTTTCCCAGTCGCCGAAAAGATTGGAATTGTCTCTTACGATCCATGCGGAATAATTTACAGTAACCAGGTCTCCTGTTTTTGCCTCAGTTCCGGTACCCACCGTGTCTTCAACATACTGTATACCTGATTTTGTTGTTTGGTATCCTTCCTTTTTTGAGCATCCGGATATTAAAACCAAAACGAGAAAAACGGCAAATATTTTTTTCATGATTCTCTTTCTATGTTTGCCAAAAATTGCTTTATTTAAACGTAAATTTAACAATTTAAATTTTGTCTTCAATAATCTTTTTAAGTTGATATGAATATTAAAGATTGCGACTATACTCTTGATGAGGCTCTAACTGGAGTTGAAATTCCCCGAAATATAAAAAAAGATTTGTGCATAGTTAGCGTAAAATATTATTCATTCGACGGCAAATTACACGAAGGCCAGCTGGTTATTTTTAAAGATTTGAAGACCGACATAATCTCAATTTTTGATGAACTTGAAAAAGAGAAATTCCCAGTCGCCAAAATAATACCCGTTGTTGCTTACAATTGGTCAGATTCCGCATCTATGGAGGACAACAACACATCTGCGTTTAATTACAGGCTTGTTAAAGGAACAGACAGGTTATCCAACCATGCGCTGGGCAAAGCAATAGATATTAACCCGCAACTAAACCCGCAAATAAAAAAGGATGAAGTACTTCCGGTAAACGGTTCTTACGAGCCCGGCAAACCGGGAACAATTACTAAAAATTCAATTGTGGTAAACGCCTTCAAAAAAAAAGGCTGGGTGTGGGGCGGTGAATGGGAAAGTTCAAAAGACTACCAGCATTTTGAAAAATTAAATTGAAAGATATTTTTTAGATTCTTAAAAAATATAAACGGCCTAATGTTTTAACATCTTCGCAAAATCATACTCAATCTTTTCTTCACAGTAAAAAGGTTCGCCGTAATGCTTCCCGATTTGAAATCCGTAAAATTGCGCTCTTGATTCAACATACTTAATAAACTCCGGCCTGCTTATAAAAGTTTCAGGCTCAGCGCTTCTTGGGTTATGAAATTGAGACTCATAATTTTTAACCGCATTCATCTTAGTCTGAAAACAATCCGTAATATCCACAATTACCGTGGGCTCAAATGTATAGGTTTGCATATAATAAAAAAGTTTTTGTGGCCTATACGGTTCCTGCGCAACTTCCTTATCGAATGTTTTTACTTTTGCAAGACCAGTTGAGAACATAGCCTTCTTCACCATCTTGCTTGCATCAATATGATCCGGATGCCTGTCGTTAAAATAAGGTGCAAAAATTATTTTCGGTTTATACCTTCTAATGGTCATAATAATTTTCATCAAATTTTCTTTAGTCGATTCAATATTACCGTCGGGTATGTTAAGGTTTTCTCTTATCGCGGCTTTTAACGTAATAGCGGCTTGAAAAGCTTCTCTTTGCCTAATGTCGGCCGAACCTCTGGTACCAAGTTCCCCGCGGGTAAAATCGATTATGCCCACTTTTAAATCTTTTGATGTTAATTTAGCTATTGTTCCACCCATTGAAAGTTCGGCGTCATCGGGATGCGCCGCAAATACAATTACGTCAAGATTCATATTTTGTAAATAGATTTGATTGATGAAAAATTACTTGTTGCCAACATAAGAATTTTTTTGCCTTGAGTCCATATTAAAAAATAATTTTATAATTTCACAATAGGCATTTAATCTTACCGGAAATTATTTAGCCGGCAAAAACATTGTTTTTTAAGCAGAAGACACGAAAAGGATAATAGAAAAGTGAATAATCAAAATTTTAAAGGGCGTAAGAAGGTTTTTATTAACGGGAAAATTTTTACCGTTGATGAGTTAAATCCCCTGGCCGAAGCCGTGGTTATAAATGAGAGCCGGATAATCTACGCCGGCGATAATAAATCGGCACAAGCAATGATTGACTCTGAAACCAAAGTAATTGACCTTGAGGGCAATTTGATGCTTCCCGGATTTATAGACAACCATACCCATTTTATTGACGGCGGATTTTATTTGCTGGAACTGGATTTACAGACGGCTAAATCAACTTCGGACTTTAAACAGATATTAAGAAAATATGTTGAGAAGAATAAGGGCAAGTGGATTACCGGCGGTAATTGGAACCATGAGGAATGGGAAACGAAACAATTACCCTCAAAAGAAATGATCGATTACTTCACCGACGGTACACCGGTTTTCATAGAAAGATTGGACAAACATATTGCTCTTGCCAACTCGTACGCGCTTAAACTTGCGGGCATTACAAAAGATACACCATGCCCAGAGGGCGGAAGCATTTTAAAAGATTCTATAACTGGGGAACCAACCGGAATTCTTAAAGACAACGCAATGCCCCTGGTTTACAGCGTAATACCTAAGAGAAATGAATTGGAAATAAAGGATGCTGCGCTTGCGGCGCTAAATGAAGCAAAGAAAAACGGAGTAACCGGCATTCATGATATCACCATGCCGGAGCATCTACCGGTTTACCGGAATCTTTTGCAAGAGAATAAACTTTCGTGCAGAATTTTTTCCAGGATGCCGTTAAAAGATTATCATCATTTTAACACGCAAAAAATTCAGCATGAACTTGATCCCGCTAAATTAAAAACAGGATCGGTTAAAGCTTTTGCCGACGGATCCCTCGGCGCAGGCACGGCTTGGTTTTTTGAGCCTTACTTAAATGAAGAAAATAATTACGGGCTGCCAATGGATGTTGTTACAAACGGCAATCTTGAAAAGTGGAGTATTGAGGCGGATAAAAATAAACTTCAACTTTCAATCCATGCTATTGGCGACAGAGCAAATTCTTTTGTACTTGACCTGTTCGAAAAGATTACAAATACAAACCAGCGATGGGATAGAAGATTCAGAATTGAACACGCACAGCATTTACGTGAACATGATATAAAAAGATTTCCGGAACTCGGAGTAATTGCGTCGGTACAGCCTCACCATCTGATAGACGACGGATCCTGGGCAGAAAAGAAAATCGGAAGTAAAAGGTTAAATGGAACCTATCCATTCAAATCTTTGCTTGATGAAAAAGCAAAACTTTGTTTCGGCAGCGACTGGCCGGTAGCGCCGCTAAAGCCATTAATGGGAATTTACGCGGCGGTTACCAGAAGCACTTTGGACGGGAGCCACCCGGACGGCTGGATACCCGGGCAAAAAATATCCGTTGAAGACGCTATAAAATGTTATACCATAAATAACGCTTATGCTTCTTTTGAAGAAAACGAGAAAGGCAGTATCACGCCGGGAAAACTTGCCGATTTTGTTGTGCTTGATAAAGATATATTAAAAATGGATCCGCAAGAAATTAAAACTACAAAAGTAATAATGACGGTGTTTGACGGAGAAATAATTTTTAACCTTTAAAAACCAGCGCTATCCATTCGTCAAGCTGGGCTTTTTCCAGAAACCGATAATTCAGTTTTCCGTAGGCGTTAAGAATATCCTCTTCGTCTGAGAATAATAACCCGGAAAGAATTACTATCCCTCCAACGGCGGTTTTTTCTTTTATTTGATCGGCAATATCAAGAAGAATATTTTTTTGAATATTCGCCAGCACAAGATTGAATTGTTGCCCCGCAATATCTTTTATCTCGCCCAGTTTTACTTCAATTTTATCTGTTACATTATTTTGCAGACAATTTTCTTTCGCGTTGTCAAAGCACCATTCATCGTTGTCAACCGCAATGGCCGACTCAGCACCAAGTTTAACAGCGGCAATAGCAAGTATTCCCGTTCCCGACCCCACATCCAAAACATTCATTCCGTTTTTAACGTACTTTTCTAGCATCATTAAAACCAGCTTTGTAGTTTGATGTTCCCCAGTACCGAACGACATTTTGGGATCGATTGTAAGGACGATCTGTCCTTCTTTTCTTTCGTATTCCCTGAAGGTAGGCTTTATAACTATCTTATCAGACACTTCAATTACATTAATATTTTTTTCCCATTCTTCGTTCCAATTTTTTTCTTCGAGAAGGTATTCTTCAACTTTAAAATCAAATAACATTTTTTGTTCAACTAATTTTTGTAATTGCGCCGATATGGCTTTTACCGTCACCCCTCCGTCGGTAGTGGCAAATGCCTTCAAACAATTCACCTCTTCGTTTATGCCGGTAATATCAAGCTCCCATAAAATGCTAGAAATAATTTCAGGGTTAAACGGTTCCGCCGTAATTGTAAATTCTTTATAATAGCTCATAATTTTATTTGTTAAACTGAATTGAATAAATAAGGTAAGTTATTACTTTGCCCAGTTGCCCGAGCGTTTCTTTGCTGATGTTACTCATGTTATCAAACTCCGAGTGCCAGTAGTTTCTGCGGGCTTCTTTGTTATGCGCACCAACAAGATCGGAATCGATAATGTCAATCGCTTTAATCCCGGCTTGTTCCAGCGGAACATGATCGTCATAAATTCCGTTGCCTTCTTCCTGCAAAAAAACATTACTGTTTTGTAATTGCGCTATCTCCCATATCATGTTAACAACATCCGGGGCATATTGCATTGAATAAGCTTCTTGAGGAAATTGAGCTTCTTTGTCCCCGACTAAATCCAGGAGCACTGCGAAAGCGGGCATCTTATCAAATTGTATCTTGGCCGAATAATATTTGGAGCCTAAACAAAAGTTATTCAGATCGCTTTCTTTACCGTAGTCTTCGCCGTCAAAAAAGACAAGGTCTATTCCGTAATTAACTTTGTTGTTTTTTAACAAGCGCGCCAGTTCTAAAAGCACGCCGCAACCGCTTGCACCGTCATTCGCACCAAGTATTGGCTGATTTCTTTTTGTAGTATCCTTTGCGTGTTCGGCACGCGGCCTTGTATCCCAGTGAGCGCAAAAAAGAATTCTGTCTTTTTTATCCGGATTAAATTTCGCAATTATATTTGTTAATGCAAGTTGCTCGCCGTTATAACCGGGATAATTAAACGATTGAAGCTTTACATCGTCGGCATATTTTTTCAACTCATTACTAATATAATATAATGCTTCGTCATGACCTCTAGAACCGGGGTTACGCGGCCCGAATTTAACTTGCGCTTCCACCTGTCTATAAGCGTTATCCGAATCGAATTTCGGGATGTTATAATTTTTTTGAAGCTCGTATAACGGTTTAACTTCTTTTTGAGGCTCTTTACCGCATGAATAAAATGATAAAGCAAGCGGCGCTAAAACAGCTAAAAACAAAAACGATCTTTTTAAAGGTATCAAACAATGTTCCTAACTTTTTAAAATTACATCCGCAAATTTATAATAAATACAAACACTATAAAATTTATTGCTTAAGTATTTTTAAATGCTCAAAAACTGATTTAGCCAAGGCATTAAGATCATACCCGCCTTCAAGGAAAGAAATTATTGCGATATTGTTTTTGTCGGCAAACTCGTTCAACTTAATTGTCATCAGGGCAAAATCATTTTCATCAAGTTTCATATCTGCAAGCGGATCTTTTGCATGCGCATCGAAACCGGCCGAGATTAGTATCATCTGAGGCTTAAAGTTTTTTAGTTCGGTTAAAATATATTGATCAAATAATTGGAGATATTTTTTCCCGTCGGTTCGCGGAGGCAAAGGGAAATTTAGAGTATATCCAAATCCTTTACCAGCGCCTCTTTCTTCTTCGGAACCCGTGCCGGGATAAAAAGGATATTGATGCAAGCTGATGTAATAAACTTTTTCGGTGTCGTAAAATATTTCCTGAGTCCCGTTGCCGTGGTGAACATCCCAATCAACAATTGCAATCCTGTTAAGTTTATATTTTTGTAATGCATATTGCGCAGCAATGGCAATATTATTAAATAAACAAAATCCCATCGGCGTGGAAACACCGGCATGATGGCCCGGAGGTCTTATCAAGCAAAAAACATTTTTTGCTTTTTTATCCGCAACCAAATCAACGGCGGTTAATCCGCTTCCAGCTGAAAGAAGTGCGGCAATCCATGAATCATTTACAACATAAGTATCGCCTGAATCGATAAAATTTTTCCCTTCAAAAATTGAGTCGCGCACTAAGGATAAATGCTCACCTGAATGCGCGGATAGGATATATTCATCAGGCGCCAATGCAGGCCGCATTATTTGCACATCGTTTAGAAATGATTTTTCTTTCAGCAAATTTAATATTGAAGTTATTCTTTGAGGGTTTTCGGGATGATAAAACTGTGGAGCATGGAGCAAAAATTTTTCGTCGTAAATAATCGCAAGGTTATCCATAGTTAATCTAATAACCGATTAGAAGGTTACATATCTTATCCTGAAAATCTCTTGCTGTTTTCGAACTCCCGACAAAGTTTTCAATCATAATTGAAAAAGCAATCAGATCATTATTTTTATTTTTTAAATATCCGACTAATGATGATACCCCGCTAAGCGAACCAGTTTTAGCGTGAACATTTCCTTCGGCGGCAGTATTTAACATTCTTTTCTTCAATGTGCCATCTACGCCAGCAACCGGCAGCGATGAATAAATAGAATTAAATATTTCAGGTTTTTGATAATAAATAAATTTCAACACTGATAATAATAATTCAGCTGAAACTAAATTGTAATGCGAAACGCCGGAACCATCCACTATCCTGTACGCATTAGGTTCCATTCCTATGCCAGATATTAAACTATCTACCATCTTAACGCCGTTTGCAGCCGTTGCAGGCTTGCCGAAATACTTAGCCGCCATCACGTAAAGCAACATCTCAGCGCCAAGGTTGTAACTTTTTTTATTTATCCCCTGAATAATTTCTTTTAGGGGCCTGTTGAATGTATATAATTCACGGGCGTAGTCCGGGGTATCGGCTAAAAATATTTTCCCCTTAAAACCAATATCTTTTTTATTCAGAGCTTCTTTAAATAATTCGATGAAGAACATTGCCGGGTTGTACACATTTACTCTTAACGTATCAGTTAACGAATCCGGTATTACGTGATTACGAATATTCCCATTAATTATGAGGGTGTTTTTTCTTTCAATCCAATCGCGGTTGACGCTAACAGTTTGGGGGCTGTCGGCAGGCACTGTTACCGCGTTGTTTTCAATATTAAAATAATTAGTTGCAGGAACAAGAGTAACAACCGGTTCTTCGCCCGTTCGTGCCGGCTTTACAATTACGCCGATAGAATTCTCATTTATAACCAGCGGTGTAAGATATGGCGCGTCCGTAGATGGGTCATCATCCCACATCCATCCTTTTCCCCAGAAAAGCGAGTCCATCATCGATACATCGCCTATCAGGTTGCCGGAAATATTTTTTATTCCTGCTTGAGTTACCATCGTTACCAAAGAGTCGAGATCGTATTCGGAAAAATCTGGGTCACCCCCGCCGACAACATAAAGGTCGCCGTACAGGGTGCCGTTTACAATTCCGCCCGTATAAAAAACGGATGTTTTAAAATTATATAACGGACCAAGATAATTGAGAGCCGCCGATGTAGTTAATATTTTTAAATTAGACGCAGGTTTAAGAAGCAGCTTTTCATTCTTTTCATAAAGTGTTACACCGGTTGTAAGATCATAAACATCAACTGCTATTTGGGTAGATTGGAAAAATTTATCGCTCAGCAGCGAATCGATTCTTGCCTGAAGTAATTGCTCCTTGCTTTGAGGATAAACCGAAAAGGCACTCAAGAATAACAACGCAAAACAGATTTTTCGCATTTGGATATTTTTGTTTTTAGAAAAGAATTTGCCGATTAAAATTGACATTAATTATTTTAACGGCAACGAAGTAACAAACTGACTACTTAAAAATATTGCCGCACCCTAAACTCGGCGCCGATTTTTTCTTCAACTATTTTTTTTTGCTTTTTCTATATCAATTTCATTCATCGAGACGATTGACATAACAACTTTTTCAGTGTAACTTTTCGCGTTTTTCGCAAAGCCGATCATCTCATTAAAATAACTAGTGCTAAGCCCCATCAGTTCGGCGTATTGTTTCGGATCGGGTGAGTTAAAGCTGATTGAGACAGTATCTATCAAACCGTTAAGTTCCGGGGTAATATCTCTTTTATTAATTAAACTGCCGTGCCCGTTTGTAATTAATCTTGTTCTGCCGCCGGTATCTTTAACATACCTTGCAACATGTTTTACGGTTTCCCATCGTATTGTCGGTTCGCCGTAACCGCAAAAAACAATTTCTTTATACTGCGTAGGGTCGCCTATTTCTTTGATGTAAACATCGACAGGCGGTTCTTCATTTTTTTCGAGTTTTAAATTATAACCGCTTAAAACGGCCTCGCCGTCCCTGTCGCAAAATACGCAGCTCGCGTTGCATCTATTCGTAATATTAAGATAGAGGGAATTTCCGATTTTATAAGAGTAACTGGTTTTAGGCTTGCTGCCAATTCCGAACATTCTGAAAACATTGTAAGAAGTAACACGCGCAACGTCCTCAGTATTTAGATGATGAACTTCCGCCATTTTATCGGCAACCAGTTTTACGTATGAAGGTTCATTTCTTTTTCCTCTGTATGGCTCCGGCGTCATAAACGGAGAATCGGTTTCAAGCATAATACTTTCAAGGCTTAGATTGGAAAGAGTATCTCTTAAGCTGTCGGATTTCTTAAATGTTATGTTACCTGTAAATGAAATAAAATGGTTCATCCGTATAAGTTCTTTTGCGTCTTCAAGCGTTCCGTTAAAACAATGGAACTGGGCTTTCAGCCCGCTGTCGCGGTATGATCTAATTATTTCCATCATATCTTTATCAGATTCACGGTTATGAATAATAACCGGTTTATTTATTCTCAACGCAAGTTCTATCTGCGCTTTAAACGCCTCAATTTGTTTTTCCTTAGGAGAAAAATCGTAGTAATAATCCAAACCTATTTCGCCGATGGCAACAACTTTTTTGTTCTTGCTTAGTTCTTCAATTTTCGGGATAAGTGAATTATCCCAATCTTTAGTATCATGAGGGTGAATGCCTACCGCAGCGTAAATAAAATCATATTTTTCGGAAAGCTCAATTGCTTGCGCGGCATTTTTAAGATCGGTGGAAGGAACAATGATGTAATCTAGACCTGACTCTTTGGCTCTATTAATTACCTCATCAATGTCTTCGGCAAAGTTTGGAAAAAATAAATGCGCATGTGTATCTATAAACATTTCAGGAATTCCTTCCCCTGTGCTAAATTATCCGTTATAAAAAATTTCGACAAAAATAATATTTACAAAGCTAAAATAAAAATTCCATACTCAATGAATAATCTCTTATCGGCGCAATGTTGCCTATCAATTCAACATAATTGTAATTGAAAATGTTGTTCACATTCAAATAAAGCTTAGCAGGCAGCCCGAGCGGCTCCATGTTGTAAGCAACCCTTAAATCAAATACTCTTATTTCTACCCTGCTTCTTCCATCCTTGAGAAGGCCAAGATTTACAAGCTCGTAATCCATCTCTTCAACTTTGCTTGAATAACGGAAATCGCAACCGAAATCAAAATCGT
>DAIERC010000375.1 GCA_027347125.1 Ignavibacteriales bacterium | reverse complement strand
AAACTCAATATGTAATGTTTATGAAAAATATTTCTATGCTGGGTGGTGCAATATTTATGGCTTATTTCGGTTCTGGCCCATTAAGCATTGACGAGATACTGGAAGCAAAATCAAATAAAAAATAACACGGCAACAATCTTTTTGTTTTTATTGTAGGTCGAACGGTCTGTTCGGCCTACAATGAGCATATAAAATTTTCTTATAGAACTTCACTGTTACCAAGCCGCGATGATGTCTTTTATATCTGCATATATTGCACACGGACTAATTAGATGCAAACATTATTATCCCCAATGGGATTCCAATATTAAAGAGGATAATACGTAAATTCATACGTGGCTAAAAAATCTTATCCAGGCGTTTTAATTTCTAAAAACATTGCTGCATATTTATAATACAAATAGGATCGGGTTTTATAAATGAACGACTTCAACTTATTTCATGAGCAAAGTGAAAATGAAAAATTTAGTTTTAAAGATCGGTTTTACCGAGATAAAGAATTCAGGAATGTTGTATTAACCGAGCAAAACTTAAAAGACAAAGAATTTTATAATTGCAGATTTATCTCGTGTAATTTCTTTAAGTTGATTTTTACATCATGCGAATTTGAGAAATGCACATTCGAGGTTTGCGATTTAAGTTTAATCACAATTGTGAATTCAAAATTTCTGGATGTAACATTCAAAGGCTCTAAAGCAGTGGGTGTTGATTGGCGGGGCACAGTTAAACCGAGCAGATATAATTTTGTAGATTGCAAAATTGACGGTTGCAATTTTTATAAATTAAATTTGCAATCTGTAAATATGATAAGATGTTCAATAAAGAATGCCGATTTTACATCCGCCATTTTAACCAAAGGGGTTTTTACCAGCAGCGATTTTCTAGGCAGCCGGTTTTCCGGTACGGATTTATCTTTTGCCGATTTTTCAGAAGCGATAAACTACAACATCAATCCGGTTGATAACAAATTTAAGAAAACAATTTTCTCAATGCCGGAAGTTGTTTCTTTGCTTAACGGCTATGACATAATCATAAAATAAAAAGTAAATTTTCATAAAAAAAGCCGGTAATAAAACCGGCTTTTTATAACATGAGAAAGCAGCATTCATATTTTAAAACCAATTACCATATCTTTACCCGTTTATCTTCCGGCCTCCACATTGGTTCATCTTTTTTTACATCAAACGCCTTATAGAAGGCGGGTATATCGCTTAGCGGCCCGTTAACGCGTAAAAAATTAGGCGCGTGAACATCCGTCATAACTTGTTGCGCCAAAGCTTCAGGGCGCCTGTGCCCCAGCCAGGAATACGCATACCCCAACCAAAACCTTTGCGCCGGTGTTAACCCGTTTATTTTTTTACCTTCTTTATATTGTTCCGTTTTTTTGAATGCGTCGTAACCGATTACAAGCCCACCAAGATCGGCAATGTTTTCACCAAGCGTAGCTTTACCGTTTATATGCATGCTGTCTAGTACTACATAATTATCAAACTGCTCAACCATCAAGTTTGTTCTGGCATTAAATTTTTCTTCATCCTGTTTTGTCCACCAGTCGGATAAATTCCCTTTTGAGTCGTATTGCCTTCCCTGATCGTCGAAACCGTGCGTCATTTCGTGGCCTATCGTCGAAGCTCCCGCGTATGAATAAACAACCGCATCGTCGAGCAGCGAGTCCGGTACGCCCGGTACGATAAACATAGCTGCCGGTAAAACTATTTCATTGTTCGACGGATTGTAGTATGCGTTATAAGTTTGCGGTGTCATATTCCATTCGGATCTGTCTACCGGTTTGCCCAGTTTATTAATATCGCGATTAAACCAGAATACGTTTGCGTTAATAGTATTCCTGGCGTAAGAATTTCTATCAATATTTAATTTTGAAAAATCTTTCCATTTGTCAGGGTAACCAACTTTCTTGGTCATCTTGCTTAACTTGTACAGCGCTTTCTTTTTAGTGGCTTCACTCATCCAATCAAGTTTTTTAATCCTTTCGGCAAACGCATTAACCATATTGTTAACAAGTACTTCGTATCGCTTTTTTGTTTTGGGTGAATAATATTTTTTTACGTAAACCTGCCCGAGCAATTCCCCCATTGCGTTTTCGGTAGCATCCTGAACCCTTTTCCATCTAGGCCGTTCTTCTTTTACACCAGACATGACCCTACCGTTAAAAGAAAAATTCTCTTTTACAAACCGGCTGCTTAATCTGTTGGCGTACGTGTTTATAAGATGCCATTTTAAGTACGCTTTCCATTGATTAATATCAAACTTATTAATTGCGGCGCTTAAAGCTTTATAAAACTCCGGTTGACCGACGACAACAGAATTAACTTTAGATGCGCCCATTCTATCAAACACTTCTTTCCATCCAACCGAAGGAGCAATTTGTTGAAGGCTGGCAATCGTCATTTTATTATAGTTTTTGTATGGATCCCTTAAATCTTCAAGCTTCCTCGAAGAGTCGGCCAGAAAAGTTTCAATCGCATAAACGGATTCTCCATCTTTAGCGGCGTCAACATTATTTTCACCTAGTAGTTTGAACATTTGGATAACGTGTGTCTTATATTCGTTCCTAATATTTTCGGTGCGCGAATCTTTTCTAAAATAATAATCCCTGTTCGGAAGCCCAAGACCGCCCTGCCACATATACAAAGCCCATTCATCGCTGTTCTTTGCGTCCTGGTCTACAAATAAACCAAACATTACATTTACTCCTTCTTGCTGAAGAAGAGCAACCGCGTCAAAAAGATCTTTATTATTTTTTATCGAATTAATTTTTTTCAATTCAGGATTAAGAGGGGTTATTCCCTGCTTTTCAATATCAACAGTATCCATTCCCGAAAAATAAAAATCCCCTAGTTTTTGTTCATTGCTTCCTTTTAGTGCTTTGCTGTTCTCGGCTTCTTTCAAAATATTTTTTAATCTTTCATAAGTTTCTTCCTGGACAAGATTGCCGATTCCCCATGCTCTTTCAGATTCCGGGATAGGATTATTTTTCATCCATGTTCCGGTAGCGTATTTAAAAAAATCAACACCGGGATTAACGCTTTTGTCTATTGCTCTTGTTAAAAAATCCCCTTTGCCTGTTTGCTGCGGTAAGACTGTGCCGCAAAGAAAAAGCGACAGCATCAGAATGTTGCCGAGTAAGTTAAATGTTTTCATAAAAACCCGTTTATTAAATTTTTGTATGATGTAAATCCGGAATAACTGTTTAAAAACAGCTGTTATTTAAAATTATTAAGTGCGAATTTAATTATTAGCGTTGATAAAAACCATTATAGTTTACCGGCAGCACAATTAGTAAAAATAAAAAAGCCGGTTTTACCCGGCCTATAGGAGGTTAGTTTTTAATATACTTTTACATGTTGGGTATTGTATTTTTAATCGCTACCTGACTGTTATAAAACTTGACACACAAATTTCTAACTCGCTTGCTTTCATCGAATTTAGCGGCTTGTTTAACTGCATATATAGACATATCGCTTCCCAGTTTAGTAAGAGCTAAAGCCGCCATAATTCTTCCGCTTTCTGTCTTTTCGTTATGAAGCATATCCATTAACGGTACCATAGCTTTGGAAATTCTGTACTCACCCAAAAAATAGGCGCAGCTTAAACGCAACCCATGGTTATCCGATTTAAGCCCTACTAAATAATTATTAACGGCTTCTTTGGTAATTTTGTTTTCCCCGGTTTTAGTTGCGGTTTGTCCGAATGTTAATGTTAATCCCATCAGCACTAAGGCAGTTGCTAAAATTACTACTTGCTTTTTCATTTTTCGCACTCCTCATTTTTGTTAGAACTAATTTTAATTTCAATAGCTAAAATATCTTTTAAAATATTATATAAAAGAGATTAGTGATGGAAGGTGTTCCGAGGTGATTACTTCCTACTCTTTATTGATGGCAGGCTTGTATTAACTGTTCCTATGAATGGCATCTTTCAGTGCCGCTAGGTTTTTTATTTTATCTTGAAATAACAATAGAAATAAAAAAGCCGGGTTAAACCCGGCGTAATTTTTTTTATGGTTATTTAACTACTAAACGCCCTGATAAAGCCCTATTACATTACCGTCAGGATCCGTTATCAACGCGTAGGCGCCCATAGCGGGGATAATTGTTTTTCCGCGGAAAGTATCGCCGCCTAATTCTTTGGCCTTTTTTAGATAATCTTCAACTACGTTTACCCTGACGTGAAAAATAGTTGTTTCGCCTTTTGCGATCTTATCAACTTTTTTTAATCCTAAAGTAAAACCTTTATGAGTGTTAAATAATAGATATCCGTTTCCAAAAGGTTTGAATTCCCATCCGAATAATTTTGCGAAAAAGTCTTTGCTTCTATCTAGGTTGGTAGAAGGAATTTCTGCGTGTGCCAATAAATCTGATGCCATTTTGAACCCCGAAAGTTTAGTAACAAAAATTTATTTAAGAACTTAATTAAGTAATTTTAAAATATGAATATCTTAAATAATAATAAACCTAAATGTCTATACTTAAATTACAAAATATTTTTTTATCTGCATATTCCGTTAATTTGTGTGCTTATATTACCGTTTGCGCCAAGCGATTTAATGGTGATGGTAACCGCGTTGGATTCAATAAGAGTATCAACCGCGTCATAAACAGTAAAGTGAAATCTTGTCCATTGTTTGTTTTGGGAGTCCGGCATCTGGAAAGAGATGTCACCCTGTGATCCTACGTTTTTACCTTCAACGTTAACCGTTATATTATTATAGCTGGAAATAGGATTACCGTTATCGTCTTCAATAATATAATCAAATCCCTGAGATCCGCCGTTCGGTATATCAAAAGAAGTGGGCGTAACAACAATCGGCTGCGTTTCGCCTGAAAATAAAATGCCTCTGGTTTGATTTATTGTCTGATAATTCTCGTTTGCGGTGCTCGCAGTTATAATAGCGTAGCCGGGGCCTAAAGTTGCATCCGACGGTGTATTTGGTTTTGCAACTGTTAAATCCGCAATGGCAATACCGGCGGCGTTTGTTAATGCTTCCGGCTGAATGATTCCGCCGGTAGTAGTTAAGTAAACAGCTGTATTTGGTCGTACCGGGTTGCCGTATTTATCGCCAAGATATACCGTAATAAAACCGGGGTATGAGTTGTAATATACTCCGGGAACATTTACCAGCGAAGGTCGAATGCTAAAATGATTTAGATCCGGCAACCCGCCGTTGATTGTAATAGCAATCGGTTTTGATATAATTGTGTTATTGGGAAGATCGATTTCTGCGATAACCTGAACAACACCGGCTTTAGTTCCGCTAGTTACATTAACGGTTGCCTGGCCCTTATCGTTGGTATAAACAAAAGAAGGACTGATAAACTCGCCCCCGCCTGGTTTGGAACCGATAGAAAAACTTACTTTTACGGAATGATTCAAATCAACCGGAACTCCTGAAGAATCTTGTACTTCAAATGTTAATCCTGCTGTTTCAGGCGATCCGCTTTCCTTTACACCGATACTGGCAGAAGTTTGCGAAGCCAAATAAATACTAACCGGGTTTCCGGATGCTACCTGCCCCTGGCTGGAACTTTGTGTTATTAGCTTTATGAAGGGAACGGAATAGTCAACACCGGCGGTTACATAAATTGTTGTTGTGTCCACAACAAAACCCGATTTAGAAGTAAGCAGGGTTATATTTGAATTGCCGCTTAATTGTATAGTGAATGAATATTTTCCAAGTGAATCGGTATAAGCGGTAAGAAAAGTTGAAGAGCCATTAAGCTGTATATAGGCGCTGTCAACCGGTATACCGGTAGTATTGTTTATAACCTGTCCGCTTATTATTAAATTTTTACCGGTTTTAGTTGATGTAGTGCCGCTTCCCGCCCCGACAACTTCGGTACCAGGTTTACAACTGTATACGGCAAACGATATAATTACCAGTAATGCAAAAGAAAAAAATAGTGTGACTTTTTCTTTTATAGACATGGTTATAACTTTCTTTAAAGTTTGAAAACTTAACAAAACTAAATTAGCCTCAGGCTGTAATAATGTCAAGAAATTTAATTGTCATCCGGAACACTGTTAAACGGCTTTGGTATCGCCTTTAATCATTTGCCATATCGTCATCATAATTATTTGTACATCCAAACCGATCGACCAATTCTCAATATACCAGATATCATATTCAATTCTTTTTTTTGTTCGCTTCTTATTTTCTTCATAATCCGTAACATCGCCCCTTAACCCGTGGACCTGCGCCCAACCGGTAATACCGGGCTTTACCCAGCTTCGAAGTTTTAGCTCGTCAACCATTTCTTTATAAATTTCATTAAACGCAACTGCATGCGGCCGCGGCCCGACTAAAGACATTTCGCCTTTTAGTATGTTCAAGAATTGCGGTAATTCATCCAAATTAGATTTTCTAAGGAAGTTGCCTATCCTGGTAATTCTCGAATCACCTTTAACCGTAGGCTGATATTTATTTATACTCTTATTATCGGCATACATTGTCCGAAATTTATAGCATTTAAATAAAATGTCTTTTGCGCCAACCCTATC
>DAIERC010000369.1 GCA_027347125.1 Ignavibacteriales bacterium | reverse complement strand
TTAATGTGGTTTGTATTTAAAACAAGTGACTTTCTAAATCCTCTAATTAGTTCCGGAGATAAAATTTATAAACAAGATTTGTTTCAAACAGGTTGGTTTGTCGAATCTTTATTAACACAAACTTTAATTGTTCATATAATTAGAACTCGTAAATTACCATTTATCGGAAGCATGGCTTCATTATCAATGACATTAACTACTGTAATTGTAATGGCAATTGGCGCTTGGCTCCCATATTCCCCGCTTGCTTCTACTTTTGGGTTTGTACCTTTGCCTAAAATCTATTGGTTATGGATTGCAGGCTTTTTATTATCTTACAGTATATTAACTCATTTTGTTAAAACATGGTTCTTCAAAAAATACGGAGATAACTAATTATGGACAGTCTTTTGGATGCCTTGCAGGAAGGCCGTTTAATCGAATTACCGGATAATGATAAACAGGATGCGCTGCAATTGCTGGCACATATTATAGAAGCAATTCCTTCCGTTCCATCCGGAACAGACGTTGCCGGCTTAGTTATGAAAAGAGAGGAAACCTATAATACAATTTTAGGCCGGGGCTTTGCGGTTCCGCATGCAAGAGTTTCGTTCGACGGCGATCTTTATTGCGCGGTAGGCTGGAGCCCTTCGGGCATTACTTACAGCGCTTCGGACACCAGTCCTATTCATATTGTAATTATGTTTTTAGTGCCCGATAATCAAAAAAATTATTACCTTAAAGAAGTATCGAATATTGCAAAGGCATTAAACGAATTACACGACGAGAACTCGCTGAAAACGGCGGAAGACTTAAATACCGTTCGTAACTATTTACTCGATCTGATCAGCTCTGCCAAAAATATTGTTGGCCCGGCTTCCCGCGCCCGGATGATCCAGCTGGAAGTAAGAGAAAGTCTTCCGCAGCTCGATTTAAAAAATATTGCCAACTTAGTAATTGAGCCGGTAATTATTATAACCACCGCTAATTCAAAACCTATCATCCTAGGACAAAATAAAGAATTAATTGACGTCCTGGATAATTCGCAAAATCTATCCGATTCCATCAACGGCAATAATAAATTTTTTGATTTCTCGGGATGGCGCGTGTTAAAGAGAAGTTCATCAAACTACCAGGCAGGAAGGGTAATGTTCGATTGCCTGGCGGTGAAGATAAAATAACGTTTATAATATTATGCTGCCGTATGCCAAAATCAGCATTCTATATGATTAAGAAATTTGTTAAGTTTGAAAATATTTTTTGAAAGAGAAAGGATGTAAATGGCAGATATAACAAAAAGCGGAATTCTAAATGCGCTGAAAAAGTTTGACTACCCCGGTATAAACAAAGATCTATTAATTCTTAATTCAATAAAAAGTTTTGAAACTAAGGACAGTTATGTAAAAGTAAATATTTCCCTAACAATACCGCAGGGAAGTATTACAAGCGAATTGAAGGATAAATTTGCAGCAGCTTTAAAAAGTGAATTCAAAGGCATTAAAGAAGCAGAAATAAATATTGAAGCAAAAGTAACAACACATCAGGACAGTAAGAAAAACGCCATATTGCCAAACGTTAAAAATACAATTGCAATTGCAAGCGGCAAAGGCGGCGTTGGGAAAAGCACTGTTGCGGTTAACCTTGCCGTCGCTCTCGCAAAAGACGGCGCTTCGGTAGGACTTATTGACGCAGATATTTACGGCCCGAGCATTCCTTTAATGCTCGGTTTAAAAGACAAACCTAAAGTTTACCAGAACCAGCAGAACATGCAGATTATACCGCTTCAAAATTATGGCGTAAAAGTTATTTCCATAGGGTTACTTGTGGAAGATGATGCCCCGGTAATTTGGCGGGGACCTATGGCAAGCGGCGCTGTTAAACAATTTATGACCGATGTTGACTGGGGCGAACTTGATTACCTAATTTTCGATATGCCTCCGGGAACCGGCGATATTCAATTAACGCTTGTTCAAACTATTCCCCTAACTGGCGCTGTTATTGTAACAACACCTCAGGAAGTTTCTTTGATTGACGCAAGAAAAGCATTGAAAATGTTTACACGTGTTAATGTTCCTGTGCTCGGTATCGTAGAAAACATGAGTTACTTTGTTGCTCCCGATACAGGCAAAACTTATGATATTTTTGGAACAGGCGGTGGCTCAAAAACTGCAGCCGAACTTAATGTACCTTTTTTAGGTGGCATTCCAATCGATCCGCTAATACGAATTGGTGGAGATAAAGGAGTTCCTATTCTTTATGATAATCCTAACAGTGAACATGCTAAAGCTTTGACGAGTATTGCTAAAAAGCTAACCGAACAAGTTAATCTTAAAAATTTTACAACTAACTCTTCAAATAAAATGGAAATTTTATTGGATGATGAAG
>DAIERC010000319.1 GCA_027347125.1 Ignavibacteriales bacterium | reverse complement strand
ATAATTCCATTATAAGGTTCCGAGCTTTTTTCCAAGGCTCGATCTCTTCAAATTTTTCTATCTTCATATTTCCCCTAAATCACATTATAATACCACCAAATTCGCGTTCTGGATCCGACTAAGGACAAAGGACTAAACACTAAGAACATTTTCTAAGAACCATTCATAAGCTTCTTTAATCCCATCTTCAAGCGAGGTTTTATGTTTCCAGCCTAACGAATGAATTCTTGAAACATCCATTAATTTTCTTGGTGTCCCGTCCGGTTTTGAAGTATCGTATTCAATAGTGCCGTTAAATCCCACTATGCCGGCAATTATATCCGCGAGCTCACGTATTGTAAGATCCTCTCCGGTGCCGATATTTATCTGCGAGATTCCGAGATCATATAAATCTTTTGCATTTATGTTTTCCATCAAAAAAACAATTGCTTCCGCCAGGTCGTCAACAAAAAGAAATTCCCTTTTAGGCGTGCCGGTACCCCAAAGCGTTACAACATTCTCTTTTTGTCCTTCCGGTTTCCGTTCCGCCTTCTTCGCTTCATGAAATTTTCTTATCAAAGCGGGTAACACATGCGACGTTTCAAGATTGAAATTATCGTTAATGCCATATAGGTTTGTAGGCATAGCCGAATAAAAATTAGCGCCGTATTGCCGGTAATAATTTTCGCATAATTTTATACCGGCAATCTTGGCGATTGCGTAAGGCTCGTTTGTATATTCCAGGTAATCCGAAAGAAGATATTCTTCCTTCAGCGGTTGAGGCGCAAGCTTGGGATAGATACACGAACTGCCGAGGAAAATTAATTTCTCAACACCGTTCTTATAGGCAGCGTTGATTATGTTGGCTTCTATCATAAGATTGTCGTAAATAAACTCTGCCCTGTAAGTATTGTTGGCAAGTATACCGCCGACTTTAGCCGCTGCTACAATTACCACATCCGGTTTTTCTTTGGTAAAAAATTCTTCAACTTCACTTTGTCTTATCAAATCCAGCCCGGGATAGCCCTGCAAAAGTAAATTATTATACCCTTTTGCAATAAGAGTTCTATTAATCGCCGAACCTACCATTCCTTTGTGCCCGGCCAGATAAATTTTTTTTTCTTTATTCAAAGTCATAATTCCGATTTCTTTTAGTATTACAAAAATATTGTTGAATGAATGGATGAATGTATTTTATTGATTTTCAATATTATAACCTTCTATAATTTCTTTAAGATGTAATCATTTTTCCCGCCATCTTTATTATGCAAATTAAATATGTGCTTTTTATTTAGGTTAATAAATTTGTTTTCAAGCGAATAATGTTTTCTATTATATTCTTAAAACCACATTTCATTTATATCATCGCCAGCGCTCAAGACAAATACGTGAGAATAATTCTCAGCTAACGAAGCAAGAGCAATATTATTGTATTGGATGTTTTCTTTAGTGAGCGTCTACATATCCTTCTGCTATATTGAACGAAACAGATAAAATTGAATCTTAAATTTGGGCAATACATTTGTAAGAAATAGTTTTTTTACTTTCCACCTCTTCTCTAACAATTACGAACAACCGGAGAGTTTCTTTCCAAACTTACAATTTTCTAAAACCTCTATTAATATTTTTATTATTCTCTATGTATTTAGAAAGAAAATCGTCCATTCATTCATCCATTCAATCTTTCATTCTTTCCTTCATACCTTTTCTTCATAAACTCCGTAATCTTTTCAACCACAAACCTAATCTGTTCCCCGGTTAATTCAGGAAATATAGGCAGCGCAATTGAAGTATCGGCAGCCTGTTCCGCGACCGGGAAATCGCCTTTCTTATAACCAAGGCCAGCAAAACATTCTTGCATATGGAAAGGTACAGGATAATAAATTTCCGTAGCAATTTCATTATCTGTCAAAAATTTTCTAAGCTCGTCCCTATGCCGAACACGGATAATGTATTGATTAAAGATATGGTAGTTGTTTATAGTTCTTTGTTCCTTGCCTGTAGTCCGTGATTCCCCGCTTTCATGCGCTTCCCTCACGTCTGTACCTTCCCTATACACCGCTTTTGGCAACAGCACAAAATTCTTTTCATCAAATAAAGTTTTACCTTCCGCTTCCGCCAGCCCTGCATTTATAAAAAGATTTGAATATAACTCCGCGTTCTTCCTTCTTTTTTCCGACCATGAATCAAGGTGCGGCAGTTTTACATTAAGTACCGCGGCTTGAATAGCGTCTATCCTAAAATTACCGCCGATTATTTTATGATAATATTTCGGTTCCATACCGTGGTTGCGAAGTTTCTTTACCTTGTGCCCGAGTTCTTCGTTATTAGTTACTACCAATCCGCCGTCACCGAAGCATCCTAAGTTCTTACTGGGAAAAAACGAGAAGCATCCCAGATCGCCGATGGTACCGACATGCTTACCATCTTTATATTGAACGCCGATAGCTTGCGCTCCGTCCTCCACTACTTTAATATTATTTTCTTTGGCAATTTTAATTATCTCGTCCATCTCGCAGCTTTGGCCATAAAGATGTACGGGTATAACGGCTTTTGTTTTTTGTGTTATCTTCTTTTTAAAATCTTCCGGCTCCATATTAAACGTTACCGGGTTAACTTCGGTAAACACCGGCACAGCGTTTAATCGCGCCACCACACCTGCCGTAGCAAAAAAAGAATATGTCGGAACTATAACCTCATCCCCTGGCTGAATATCAAGAGCCATCAAAGCTATAAGCAAAGCGTCTGTTCCAGATGATACGCCCGTTGCCGATTTAACATTTAGGTATTCGCAAAACGCGCTTTCCATTTTTTCAACTTCCGGCCCGAGAATAAAATACTGCGATTCGGCTACCCTGATTAATGTTTCATCAAGTTCTTTTTTTAATTTTTTATATTGTGGTTTTAGATCTAATAAAGGTACTTTCATATTATTACCATATTTTTTTATTAATTTTATACAAAGTTAAGGAGAAAGTTAAGAAATAGGAAAAAAGAATTAAGAAATAAGATGGGACTATTAATCTTTCAGAAAGGTTTGGCGTAAACAGTTTCCCCCAAAAATATTTTGAACTAACTAATTCGCTAAAATTCTTTTTACTTCTTATTTTTTACTATTATATATCATAAATAAAATTCCTCTCTATCTCCCCAAACAATTTAGCCTGCTTATCCTTATCGGAAACAATAGGCGTTTCGGTTTGCCAATCTATGTGCAGATCGTAGTCGTTAAACAATATTGCGCGTTCGTCCTGCTTGCTGTAATAATCCGTACACTTGTAATGGAATACCGCTTCTTCGGAAAGAACTGAAAACCCATGGGCAAAACCCGGCGGTATCCAAAGCTGTTTGTGGTTTTCTTCGGATAACGCTACGGAAACATACTTACCGAAAGTAGGTGAGCCGAAGCGTATATCTACGGCAACATCAAGCACTTCGCCTTTTATTACCTGGCACAACTTTCCCTGCGCCCTTGTGCCTACTTGATAATGAAGCCCACGCACAGTTCCTTTTTTTGATTTCGATATATTATCCTGCACAAAGTTAAAATTTATTCCGTGGTCTTCATATTTTTTAAAACTGAACGATTCAAAAAAATAACCCCGGTCGTCGTTAAATACATCGGGGCGGATGATTAACAGATCTTCTATACTTGTTTTTTCTATTGTCATTATAAGTAAGTTTTTCTTTGCGACTTAGCGGTAATTTATTTCACCGCGGCGACGTTAAGTTTAATTAAAGCTTTAATTATTTATTAATAACTTTTCCAAATAATTCCTGTATGAACACTTCGGTAGTGAATTTACAAGCTCTATAAATTTTTCGTTTGAAATAAATTTCATCCTGTATGCAATCTCTTCGATGCAGCCAACTTTCAAACCCTGCCGCTGCTCTATTACACCGAAAAAGTTAGCAGCCTGCAACAGCGCTTCGGGCGTACCTGTATCAAGCCA
>DAIERC010000316.1 GCA_027347125.1 Ignavibacteriales bacterium | reverse complement strand
ATAATTCCCTGTCCGAAGAGTGATGTTGAGACCAATAGAACAAATACAGCGAACAAGTTTCTAGTAGATAATATATTCATAAAGGTACCTTTATAATGTAAGTTGATCAAAAGGAATAAACCTATATTAAATTTATTCCCGATATTATCGAATCTTAATTCTTATTTTCGATCTAAGAAATTCTGCTTAAGGTTAAAGGCTCTATTTTATGTTATATTTTTCAACCAGTCGGAAGATTAGCATGATGTATAGCGTGCGAATTGCTTTGTACTTACCCTTTTCCCATTTTAGTTTTTTAATAGAATTCTTTCATATATTTGAATTCTCCCCTACTAAAATACTCTCAGGTTCTGTAACGAGATGAACAAAATTTGAAGAATCAGTTTAACGATAAAGTAACTGATAACTTTAATGCTTACTTAAATTCATGAATTCCCAACAAAAAGTCAAGCATTAAAAAACAAATTAAATATCGCGCGTCCTCTAATATCCCCATAATTCTTTATCCTATAACATTTTATACGAACACGGTTTTGGTAAGAAAATTTTTTGCTTTTGTAGTAATTACACAATTCATGGCAAAATATTTCAAAGAAATTATAATACTAATTTATTTGAGTGATTAAGGCTATCTAAATAGTAATCGTTTTGTTAATGTAATAATAAAACCTGGTAATGTTGCACCAGTGTAAATTTGGGTATAATTGATTTTTACTGCACATAGCTTTACTTTTGCATAATAATTCCATGCTAAAACAAATTACGATTTAATTTGACTTTAACTATGCCTACGTCCGATATCGAATTAATGCAGCGGGTTGCCTCGTACGACTCTAAGGCTTTAGAAGTCCTTTACAACCGGTATTCTTCTTTATTATATACATTGGTAAAAAAAATTGTATCCGACCAGGAACTTGCCGAAGAAGTTCTTTCGGATGTTTTTGTAATAATCTGGCGCAAAGTAAAAAAATTTGATTTTAAATCGGGCAATGTTTACACATGGCTTGTTACACTTTCAAGAAATAAAGCTATCGACTCGTTAAAGCGTAAGCGCGGTGATACCGGGATAGAAACTTACACCGAGGATTACGAAAACAATTTTATAATTCCTTCTTTATCTCCAATGATAGATGTGCTGGATATTCAAACGGCTCTCAGTATAAAGGATAGTATTGAGTCAGCGCTGAATAACCTGACCGATGCGCAACAGTACGTATTATACCTGGCTTATTATGAGGGGCTTACACAAAAAGAAATTGCCTCCAAGTTGAATATTCCATTGCCTACTGTGAAATCAAAAATAAAAGTTACCCTAAAAAATCTTAGGGAAAACCTTCTAAAGGGGGAATCATAATGGCCGAGCAAAGCAAAAATGCCGATTTGCTGCACGCTTTTTCTTTGGGATGCCTGGACCAAGAAGAATTATTTGAACTAAAAGAGTATTTTGATTCCGGTGAAGAGTATGAATGGCAGGAATTAGGCGAATATCAAAACCTGGTTGCGCTTCTTCCATCAATTTTAAATATGGAAGTTCCCGGCCCACAAATTAAGGATAAAGTTGCCCGTAAACTTTATCGTTATAGAGCGGAAAAGAAAATAAAGAAAGAAACCGGCGAAAATGTTTTTTCGAAAACAGAAGATATGGAAATCTTAGGCCGGCAAGGTGAACCGATAATTTCAGGGATAGATATAAACCATAGTGCGGAAAATAAATATTCGTCTGATAAAACAGAAAATCAAAGTGCTCATATTTCTGATTTTGAGGTTGTAAGTTCTACGCAACAAGAAAAACATTTTTCCCGTCCATCGCACGAAACACAAATCCTTGGCAGAAGCGGCGAAGTTGCTCATCTTGAAGAGGATGAGAAAACAATTTCGGCTGGAAAAAAGGAAGAACCTTCGCGTGTTGCGCAAAAATCTTTAAGCGGATCCTCGTACGAAAAAAGATCGTCGAGCAACAAAAAGACCGGAAAAAATTTTGATGAGGAGACTAAAAAGAGCAGCCGCGGATGGTTAATCTTTTCAACTTTTTTGTTCTTATTTGTTGCCGCAGGCATGGTGATCCTGTACTATAAGGTTTCATCGGAAGTTAAGGGTTATAAATCCGGCGTGGAAAATCTTAATGACCAGATTAGGAATCTTTCTTTGGAACTTAGCGAGAACCAGGAATTACAGAATGTTCTTCAGACAAAAAATGTTAGGATAATTAATCTTAACGGTACAAAATTATCTTCTTCCGGTTTCGGTAAACTAATTATGAGTTTGGAAAACAGTAAGGGCTTTTTACAGTTATCGCAATTGCCAGTATTGCCGGCCAATAAAGCGTATCAATTGTGGATAAACATTAAGGGAAAATATAATTCGCTTGGTGTTTTTACGCCGTCAAAAGACGTTGACTATTTTAAGTTTTCACTTCCGGAACTTTCAAATCAAGCGGAGACAAATTTTATCTTAACCGAAGAACCCGCTTCCGGTTCAATTATGCCGGGTAAAGAAATTTATTTTACGGGTTCGTTAAAATAATTTTACTCGTCTTTACCGGTTGTTGCAACTAAAAATATTACTATTATTACCACCAGAATAACGAGCCAATATTCCAGGGCAAGTTCATACAGTGAGTTTATAAAAGAAGAAAAATTTTAATTTCCCGATACGGCGGTATAAATAAATCCCAGCACAATAAGTATTATCGAAATTAAAAGTATCGTCTTGTCTGCGGTGTTATCAATAAATAACATCAAGCCGCCTATGCCCAATATAAAAAGCATCGAAGGGGAAAAAAATGAAGAGGAATAAAAAATATCCTGTATTCCAATTAATAAAAAAATTATTCCAACTAAAAATGCGATTGTGCCGAGGAATAAAGATAACTTCCGGTTATTTCCCATAGAAGAATAAACCGTGCCCGCGCCGTATCCCACAAAAACAACTGCCAGTAACTGGTAATTATTAAAGTGGACAAGACCAAGCAGTTTAACGGCTATTGCAAAAAATACAAATGCCAGCAAGTATGATATGATCGACTGATTTCTTTTCACAAAAATTCTCACTCAAAAAAACAATTATAAAATTCTTTGTCCCATTATAGATGCAACAACGTCGGAAGCGAATTGCGCACTTTTATTTTGATTATCTAAAATCGGGTTTACTTCTGTTACTTCAAGCGATGAAATGCATCCGCAATCAGCTATTGCTTCCATTAGCAGATGAGTTTCCCTGTAGCTAAGTCCCCCCGGAATAGGTGTGCCTACGCCGGGAGCTACGGAAGGGTCAACGCTGTCCAGATCAAAACTTACATGTATGTGGTCTACTTTTTCTTTGAACTGTTTTAATACTCTCGAAATTATCCTATGAATACCAAGTCTGTCTACATCGGCCATAGTATAAACAGATGGTTTTAAATCTTTTATGGTTAGTTTTTCAAACTGGTCTATGCTTCTGATTGCTATCAACGCAACATTTTCAGGATCAACTTTTGGGGAAAATCCGTTTAACTGCACTAACTTTTCATTACCAACGCCCATAGCAACTGCTAGCGGCATACCGTGAATATTTCCCGATGGCGTTGTCTTTTCCGTATTCATATCGGCATGAGCGTCAATCCATATAACACCGAGTTTAAGTTTATTCTTTTTGCAATAAGAAGAAATTCCGGCGATGCTGCCAATTGCCATTGAGTGATCTCCGCCGATGCAAAGCGGGAATTGTCCCTTCTCTAAAACCTTTTCTACTTTGCCGGCAAGAGCTTTAGATGTTCTGTAAATTTCATTAATATATTTCATTTTCGGGTTTAATATCTTTTGACGTTCCATTATTTGTATAAAAAGATCGCCGCTGTCTATTACTTTGTATCCGAGCTTTTCTAGTTTTTCTTTTAGCCCGGCAATTCTTAATGCCGAGGGCCCCATGTCTACGCCTCTTCTGTCAGCACCTAAGTCCATAGGAAAACCGATAATGTTAACAATTTTGGATTGATGTTTTCGCATAAAAATATTCTATTGTGTTAAAGTTTTTTTAAAATTACTCCAAATTAAAAAGTTTATATGTAAGATACCAATAAACCCCGGTGCCAAGCATCTTACTTTTTGTACCGCTTAATGCTTATATTTTAATTTGGAATTAAGATTTTTTTGTTTTAATAACTCTCAATACTGTTGATGATAAATATAAATAAAGAACCGCAAGTAAGTGTGGGGATACTTACAGAGAAAAAAATAAATTTTGAACTGCATGGCGAATTCAAATGCCACGGATTAAAGCAAACATACAGCGGCAGGTTTAGCGCAGAACTGTTAAATGATAAAATTGTATGCCAGCACGGTTCCGAGAGGACGGAGATTTCTGACCAAATAGTTTTTGAACCGCAAGACGTATCGACCGAATCTTTCCTCTTAAAGGACGTAACAATAGGAAAAAGTTTCCACTGGCAGCGTAAAGAAAAGCAACGGTTTACAGGCTCGTTAAAATTATTGAAAAGCGGCGACAAGATTGTTGCTATAAATATCCTGCCGGTTGAAGATTATTTAGTAAGCGTTATTTCTTCCGAGATGAGCGCGAGAAGTTCTCTGCAACTATTAAAAAGCCACGCAATAATATCAAGAAGCTGGCTTCTGTCTTTAATTGAAAGAGCAAAAAATTCTAAAAAAGCAAAGGAAGAATATTTAAGCGCTTACAACAAAGAAGATGAAAAGATAACATGGTACGGCCAGGAGGAACATGATTTATACGATGTTTGCGCCGATGACCATTGCCAGCGTTACCAGGGCATTACAAAAGTATTTACCGAGAGTGTTAGGAATGCTGTAAAACAAACAACCGGCGTTGTTCTTATCAGCAGCGGCAAAATTTGCGACACCAGATATTCAAAATCATGCGGCGGTTTAACGGAATCGTTCGAAAATGTTTGGGAGCCTGTAAAACATAGTTACCTTTCTTCAGTTGTGGATTATAAGTTTGAGCCTGAAAATTATAACATAGATTTTTCAAATGAACTAAACGCCCGTAAATGGATTAAAAGCAATCCTTCTTCATATTGTAATACGCACGATAAGAAAATTCTTGCTCACGTGTTGATGGATTTTGACCAGGAGACCACCGATTTTTACAGGTGGAAAGTTGAATACTACCAGAAAGATTTGGCAAAGATTATCAAAATAAAAAGCGGCATAGATTTCGGCGATATAATCGATCTTATTCCTATTGAACGCGGTGCGTCATCCAGACTGGTTAAATTGAAAATTGTCGGCTCCAAGAAAACATTAATTATAGGGAAAGAACTTGAGATAAGGAGAATTTTGTCCAAGAGCCATTTATACAGCTCAGCCATAGTAATTGAAAAAGGGGAACTAAAAGAAGGTGTTCCGCAGAAATTTATAATATCAGGGGCAGGCTGGGGGCACGGGGTTGGGCTGTGCCAAATAGGCGCCGCGGTAATGGCGGCAAAGGGTTACCAGTTCGATGAAATACTGCTTCATTATTTTTCAAATGCACGATTAAAAAAGATTTACTAGTTTTTATGAAAGTACTTTATTCTTGTCTCTCCAAAAGCTGGGGCGGAATGGAAATGTTTACCGTTACAGCAGTTAAACAGCTTCTTGAAAAAAATATTGCCGTTGAGCTATTATGTATAAAAGAATCCAGGCTCCATGTTGAAGCTTCAAACGCCGGCTTAAGGACATTTCCGGTTAAAGCGTCAGGCTATTTACATCCATTCACTATTTTAAAAGTTAGTAACATTTTAAGAAAAAATTCGTATAATATTATTCACACACAAGCGTCTAAAGACTTATGGATACTGGTTCCCGCGTTAAAAATTATACACAGCAAAATACCGTTGATAATGACAAAGCAGGTGGGTTCTTTTATAGTAAAGAAGGATAGGCTTCACCGGTGGCTTTATAACAG
>DAIERC010000303.1 GCA_027347125.1 Ignavibacteriales bacterium | reverse complement strand
CACTAAAGAAATTACAAAATGAAAATATCATCAGGGTTCAGGGGAAAAAGATTTTTGTTGAGAACTTTGAAAAACTAAAAGAACTTGCCAGGTAAATCTTATCTTCATTTCCAACACCAATTTTCAAAAATAGCTTCCCTGACTTAAGTGAAAGAATGCTTGCACTTATAAAATTACTTTAGTACTAAAAGTTCAACAACGTTTATAAGGACAAAGAAATGGCCGAACACAAAACTGTAACACTTGATGTAAGACCGATTATTTCGAAGGAAAAACACGCCGCGATCTTCTCAACTTTTGATTCGTTAATCACAGTGGATACTCTTCTGCTAATTCATGGCCACGATCCAAGCCATTGTATTACCAGTTCAACGCCGAAAGAAACGGGCATTTTAAATGGGCACCGAATATGGAGCCAGGTGCAGCCAGGGCGCAGTTAGGCCTAATTAAAAAGGTGAAGTGAATTGTTTACAACAGTACAATATTTTATAAAAACGAGTCTAATATTTTTAGTCGTCGGTATATTAACGGGAGTTTATAATCCATTTACAAAAAATATTTTGGATGAAGGTTATAACCCAGAACTGGTATCCGCACATGCACATATAATTCTTGTCGGTTCCGTAATGATGATAATTATGGGGGTGGCGCTATTTTCTTTTTTCCAGGTAGAAGCAATAATTTTATTTTTCTATTCCACGTGGGGAAGGATAAGACCGTGGGAAGCATGATAAGAGAAGAATGCGGAGAGAAGTTTTAATCTAAAATAATATTGACGTTAAGCTGGATGTTCACTACACTTTAACCGAGTTTGGAATTAAGAAACGATATCATTCAGATTTTAATCCGAAAGGCGCAGATAAAATTATTGGGGTGATTATAAAGGATAACCTTGCCGTCGAAATAGTTCATGCCGGAGATGAAATAAAAGGATAAAAATGCATTTCCCGAAATTTTTTTTGGGGGGTTTTATTTAAAAACTTTTTTATTACATTTAGTCCGAATTAATAATTTTATATCCTATCGTTCGGGGGAACTATGCATTCTAAAAGTACAGATGAGAAAAAAGGAACCTATATAATTATTCTTCATTTACCCGAAGAAAAACAAATCGAAGTCGGCCGTTTAGGAAAATTTAGATTCACAAAAGGCTATTATGCTTATGTAGGAAGCGCGCTGGGAACCGATGGTTTGCAGCAACGCTTATCTCATCATATTCAGCCGGCTGAAAATCCTCACTGGCATATTGATTACCTGAGGGCACATTCAAGGCTGGTAGAAATCTGGTTTACAAAATCTTTTGAAAAGCTGGAACATATCTGGGCAAAAATTTTAACTAAAATGCCTGGCGGAAATTTTTTCTTAACCGGTTTCGGCTCATCCGATTGCAAATGTATAAGCCACTTATACTATTTCGGAAGCCTGCCATGTTTTCAGAATTTCATGAATCTGCTGCAAATGAAATTGAGGAGGGAACCTCAAAAAATAGAGCGACTTTTAGTAAACTAATTTTTTCCTTCTCAACTTACATGCTTTTCACCACTAATAGTATTGGTGAAGCCGATATGGTATGACTACGTTAGTCAACCAATGGGGAAACATTTGGGGAAAAGTTCATCTCTCCAAAAGAAATCGGTCTTTTAGCACATAAGGCATATTTTTCTTAAATTAATTTCATTTATCTTGCATATTGAGAAAAACAATTACACATGCGGAATAATTCTCTTAAAAACAATTTTAATTATTTTGCATTACAATTTATACTACGGAGAAAGATGGAATATTTTAATTCTGAATATTTTATTTATAAAAACAATCAGCTTTATTGTGAAGATGTTTCGATTGAAGAAATAGCCAAACAATTCGGCACACCGACTTACATTTACAGCAAGAAATTCTTAACCGACCGTTATAAAGAATTTGAGAGCGCGTTTAAAGACATTAAGCATACAATATTTTTTGCATGTAAATCTAATTTTAATCTTAGCGTAATTAGGACTTTAGGTAATTTGGGCTGCGGCGTGGATGTTAATTCCGAAGGTGAATTATTTAGAGCGCTAAAGGCAGGGATAAAAACTAACAAGATTATCTTCTCCGGCGTTGGAAAAACTCTAAACGAAATAAAACTCGGGCTTGGAAATAATCTTCTGATGATAAAAGCGGAATCGTTGCAAGAAATAAAATTAATTAACGAAGTAGCAAATTCAGTCGGCAAAATAGCACCGGTGGCTATCCGCGTAAATCCGGATGTTGATGCCGATACACATCCTTATATCTCTACCGGCCTGGCAGAAAATAAATTCGGTATAAATACGGCGGAAGCATTTCGTATCATCACCGAAGAAAAGGGACTCGCAAATATTAGATTTATAGGAATCGATATGCACATCGGTTCACAGATTACATCGGTTAAGCCCTACGTAGAAGCCGTTGCAAAACTTTCGGATTTATATCTAAAGTTGCAGAACGCAGGAATAAAACTGGCACATCTCGACCTCGGCGGCGGTATTGGTGTTTCTTACAAAAACGAAAAGACATTTAAAGTAGCTGAACTTGCCGAAGCAATAAAACCATTATTAATAAAATTGGACTGCGATGTGTTTTTTGAGCCGGGCCGTTTTTTTACAGCCAACAGCGGCGTTTTGGTAGCACAGGTTCTCTATACAAAAAAGAACAACGATAAAAATTTTATTGTTGTTGATACGGCGATGAACGACCTGCTCAGGCCAAGCATTTACGGCGCTTATCATCATATTCAGCCGGTAAAAATTAACGGCGGAAGAATAAATTTTACCGCTGATGTTGTAGGACCGGTTTGCGAAAGCGGCGACTTCCTGGCAAAGGACCGTGAGTTTACGGAGAATAAACAGAATGAGTATCTGGCAATTATGTCCGCAGGTGCATACGGAATGGTAATGGCTTCAAATTACAACGGCAGAAGACGACCAGCCGAAGTTTTGGTAGACGGAAGCAGTTATAAGCTTGTGAGAAGCAGGGAAACTTTTGAGCATCTAATTTATGATGAAGAAGAACTGCTGAATAAATAAATTTTTCCATTTCGATTTTTTAAGGGAAATTATGAAAAGGATTAATAGTGTTGTGTTGCCCGCAATTATTACCGCGTTGTTAACGTTTATATTAAGCGGCTGCATCGTCTTCCATAAAGTATCTTATGTGGTAACTCTTGATACTCCAACTTCCGGTACCGTAAAAGTCACGGCTTTCGATATGAGGTCAAATGCAAAAACAAAACAGGAATTTGAACAGGACAAAAAAAATCTTTTTGATTACATGTTGAAAAGCGATGATTTTGTTGCTGTGCAAAAAGCGCAAGGCAAAGATATTACATCCCGGAAACTATA
>DAIERC010000302.1 GCA_027347125.1 Ignavibacteriales bacterium | reverse complement strand
TTTCTATGGTTCTGTGAAGCCGCTTGCTGGATTTCTTAATCTTCTCCAACATCTCCAGAATTTCGTTTCTTCCGATAGAATCAAAATCTTCCATTAAAATATCGGTAAACCCAAGTATGGCAACCAACGGCGTGCGAAGTTCGTGCGGAACATAAAGAGAAATATTTAACGCTGTTTCCTTTAAGGTTTGATCTATTCGCTTCTTTTTTTTAAAGCGCATACTTACAGCTTGAAGAAGCTCGTTGGCTTTGTAAGGTTTTATTAAATAATCGTCGGCTCCGTCGTTCATTCCTTTTCTGATATCCGACATTTCCATTTTAGCCGATAGAAAAATAAAGGGGATAAGAGATGTAGTAGAATCATTCTGAAATTCCCTCAGGAGTGAATAGCCATCCATTCTCGGCATCATAATATCGGAAATTATCAGGTCCGGGGTAAAAGTTTTAACAACGGCCAAAGCTTCCACACCGTCAGATGCTTCTCTTGTTTTATATCCTGCCATCTCTAACAGATCAACAATGTTCCTTCTTACATCATGGTCGTCTTCAATTACCAGTATTTTATCCATTCCGTAGCCTCCATGGGGCATTAAAAAATATTCTTGTTTGCATATTAATATTCTCCAAACTTATTTTTATAAGAAATGCGATAAACGCAATTATATCATAGATAAACGATTGAACAACCGATATTATTTAGTTTAATTATTTTGCGAATGGTAACTCGATAAATTAGATTTTAATTTTTTTAAATTTCTTTGACTAATAATTATCTGCTCGTCGTAATATTTCATTTTAGCAACGCTGGTTTTCTTTTCAAGTTTTTCAATTCTCTCAACATAGTTTAGGTTAACCATTGTAGATTTATGCACCCTAAAAAAAATATTTAACGGAAGGTTTTTTTCCCACTGCCCCAGAAGTTTGCGCACCAGTATCTTCTTGCCGTTGGTAAGGTAAATATACGTATAATCTCCCGCTGCCGAGATGAATACAATTTCATCATATTTTATTACCTGCTGTTTGTTCTTTTCGGATATAATTATTCTTTCTTCACCCGGCTTAAATTCTTTCCCCACGGCAGGAAAATTATCTTTGAAATTCTTCAACTCGTTTATTCTTTTTATTCTATTTTCGATTGTGTTCAACAATTCGTTCGCCTTGTATGGTTTGGTGATATAATCATCGGCGCCGGAATCCATACCGAATCTTATATCTTTTACATCAGCTTTAGCCGTTAAAAAAACAAAAGGTATCGATTTGGTTTCGTTATCCTGCTCGAGCTTTTGTTTAACTTCGTAGCCGTTCAACCCGTGCATAATAATATCGCAAATAATTAAATGCGGTTTTACCTCACGTGCAACGTTTATTCCTTCATTGCCGCCCGCCGTAAGATAAACCTTGTATCCCTTAAGCTCTAGAAGTTCCCGTAAATTATCCCTGATGATAAAATCATCTTCGATTATCAGAATTGTTTTCATTGCCGGCTCCTTTATTTATAAGGTAAAGCAACACTCAAAGTAATTCCTTCATTTAATTAACTTTCAAAAATATTTTTCACCCGGAATATTGATTCTTCGGGAATGAAAAGATCAAACCTATTCTTTTTAAGTACTTCTTTTTTTGTCCTGCCTACAATTTTCGGAAAATAATTATTGCCAAAAGTCAGGTCGCTTTTTACATCAAGGATAACCGATATCATATTCACGTTTTTTAGTATTTGCCTTAATCTTCTTTCGGATTCTTTAAACGATTGAATAACTTTATTTTTGGCCGAATTGTTTTTTATATTTCGCTTTTTTAAGATTTAATAACAACAGCTGTTTATTACTGGGCTGTTAAAATAGTTAATTAAACTTCGCTTATAACCGTATAAATCTTTTAAATAATATTTTTTGAAAATGAAATACAGCGGGAAACTTTTAACAAGATTAAACTGCTGTTTGCGAGAAGAAAAGTAGAAATGATAAAAGTAAAAATCGCAATAAATAAACTCGCATTCCATAATATCCCCCACAGCCGGTTTCCAATTTTTTCCTTTTTAAGAAAAACAATTATCTTTTTGTTTCAGCAAGCAGAACTACTATTGGAAAATTAAAATATCGCCGGAAAAGATATCGGCATTTTATTTTTATGGTAGTTTAATAAAAAGAAAATTTAAAAGCACCAAGCAAATGCATTTTTTAAATAAACTTTAGAAATTATAGTGTTTAAATAAAAAGAATAATAAATTATAGTGGATTAAAAACAAAACACTTAATTATTAACATTTAATAGGGGTTCTTTATGAAGAAAATTACATCTTCATTGTCCTTTGCCTTTCTTTTCTTTTTGCTCGCAAATTTTTCTTACGGTCAGCAAGTTGGTGACTATGGCTCCGCCGGTAACGGGCTCTGGGGAACAGCGTCAACGTGGGTTGTATGCCAAACCACCGGCCAATGGTCAGATGCAACTGCCGCAAGTGCGGCACCTTCTTCATCTGTTAATGTCTGGATAAGAAGCGGGCATATTGTAACGGTTGACGCAAGCGGTAAACAATGCAAGAACCTAACCATTCAAAACAGCGGCCAACTTATAACCGGCATTACTTTGCCAAACAGTAGCATAAGGTATGTTAGAATTAATGGAACCACTTTACAAAACGACGGAAATATCGGATACATATCCCCCGATAGTTCCGACGCAATAAGCTTTGAAGCTTACGGAACCAATGTTACTTTCCAGGGAAGCGGCACTTCCAGAATCGCAAGAATTAG
>DAIERC010000290.1 GCA_027347125.1 Ignavibacteriales bacterium | reverse complement strand
AATATAAATGGAATAAGTATCAGGCTGCAGTCCCTGAAACTTAAAACCGCCGGAAGCGTCTGTAGACGTTGAAATACTATCGGCGCCGGCAACAGCCAAAACGTTAGAAGTTACGGTTGCAGGTGAAACCGAGCCTGAAATTGAGCCGGTGTTGGCGGTTGCGATAGCTCTAATAACAGGATTTAAAATAAATTTTAGATTCAACAGAGATCCGGTGCTTTTAATGGATTGGTTAGCATCGAAATCAAGTGTTAGCAGATAAGAAGCGCCCGCTTCGATAACAGCGTCAATATTTAATTTTATGCCACTCTGATTGCCGCTTGGGATAACCAAATCATAAGTTTGACCATTTGCTACAACATTGCAGCCGCTTCCTAAAAAGAGTCTAATTTGTGAATAGCTACCTGCCTGCAGGGAGCTGCTGCCGATAACAGCATTAACTCCATTTACAAGTTTTAACAGATCGTATGTTTCTTTCATATTATTTAATGTTACCCAGCCTGCGGTAGAATCGCTGCCGGCGATATGAGCTTGAACGCTGTCAATAACAATATTAACCTCGGAATAGTCAGCAGGGCTATCAGTCATTATTACTTTCAATGTACCTGTATTGCCATCGGAAGATGCGGGGTTATTATCTTTTGAACATCCTGAAAAAATTAAAGCAGTCGTAAAAAATATGAGCGAAAGTGTTGTCAGACGTTTCATGAGTATAGTTCCTTATATTAAGACAAATTGTGATATCAAAGGTATAAAAATCATGCCGTGCACGATATCCTTCATAAGGAAGTTTTTCAACGATTATATCGATTTATAAGGCCTGGATAAGAAATAAAAGTGCCTGAAGGATAACCTAACCAGGCACTTTTTATATGCAAGATAAAAGTGGGACATTTAATTATTCTAAAGATTTTACAACTGAAAAAAAAGAAATAAGAAATAAGATGTGCTTCCCACAATTGGTAAACACACAAAAAGTAGTTAACGCTTCTCCATGTTTTTTTATAAATCTTTATAACCTAAATATTTCAAAAGTTAATAATTAATTTGCATATCGATAAAGTAAACGATAACTTAAAGATGTTTAAAAGAGTCATTTATTGTTTAAAGGGAAAATGATTAAATATTTTTACAACTTTTTTTAATTAAAGGGGAGATTAAAAACCAGCCGACAAAGAAGCGGCTGCTAAAATATCTCACCGGTATTTATGAAAAACCGTAGATAATAATTCTACATATTAGTCTTCCGAGGTTATTATGAAACTGGTTACTTTTATTTTTGCGTCTTTCTTTTTATTTATATTAACGATTAATATTTCCGGGCAGTCAAAAACTTATTATGTTGCCAGCAACGGAAGCGATTCAAACGCCGGAACATCAATCGACCAGCCGTTTCTTTCCATACCTAAAGCATATTCCGCCGCGGTACCAGGCGATACGATATACGTTCGCGGAGGCACTTATACTCTTACAACAACCATAAGCATTTCCAAAAGCGGTACAGCCGGCAGCTACTATTATCTTTACGCATATCCCGGTGAAAGACCGATACTGGATTTTTCGAAGATGGCCTTTGGCAGCAGCAACCGGGGAATAAAGTTATCCGGCAAGTACTGGCACATTAAAGGCTTTGATATAAAAGGCGCCGGAGATAACGGAATGAATATATCGGGTTCGTATAACATCGTCGAGTTCTGCGCGTTGTATGAAAATCAGGATGCCGGTCTTCAACTTGGGGGCGGCGCATCATACAATAAAATTATCAACTGCGATTCTTATTATAATTACGATGCTCCAAACGGCGGAGGTAACGCAGACGGCTTCTCACCGAAACTGGATGTGGGAACCGGCAATTATTTTTACGGCTGCAGGTCTTGGCAAAACAGCGATGACGGCTGGGACGGTTATTTACGGGGCGCCAACGACGTTACTACCACACTTGAAAATTGCTGGACTTTTAAAAACGGGTTTCTAAAAAACGGTTCCGATCCCGGCACAAAGGCAAACGGTAACGGATTTAAAATGGGCGGAAGCGACGACAAGACTTTGATGCATAATTTTATTTTGAAGAATTGTCTTTCATTTGATAATAAAGTTAAAGGGTTCGATCAAAACAACAATAAAGGCTCGATGACTCTATATAACTGTACCGGATTTAGAAACGGCACGTACAACTTCAGCGTGTCTTCACCTTTGAACCCCGGCAAGACGCTAACAGTTATAAACTGCGTTTCATTAGCATCGCAAGGCGTAACGCTATTCGGCGGCAGTACGCAGCAAAACAATACATGGAACCAGGGATTTTCGGTATCTAATTCCGATTTTGTAAGCATCGATCCTACCGCGGCATACGGCCCCCGAAATGCCGACGGCAGTTTGCCTGAAATTGATTTTATGCATTTGGTTTCAACAAGTCCTTTGGTTAATGCCGGCGTTGATGTCGGTTTGCCTTATAACAGTTATGCTCCTGATTTAGGCGCATTTGAATTGGGCGGCGTAGTAAGTTCTGTTACAAATTATAACATTGCACCCGGCCAATTTGAGTTAAAACAAAATTATCCTAATCCTTTTAATCCCGCAACGGTTTTAAGTTATAACCTTGTTAAAAGTTCGCATGTGCTTTTGGAGGTTTACGACATACGCGGAAGAAAAGTGGCACAACTAGTTGACGGGACGCAGCAAGAAGGTAGCTACAACATAAACTGGATTGCCAGGGATTCATACGGCAACCAGATGCCGAGCGGTATTTACTTTGCAAAATTAAAAACCGACTACGGTATGAAAATAATTAAGATGGCGTTATTAAAATAACTCATTTATTTACTGCCGTTTGCTCTTTCGGTGCAAACCGGTATCAATGTTAGTTTGATGCCGGTTTACATCAACTTAAAAGAATTTATAAACATGAAAAACATAATTAAAATTCTTTTCTTAATCCTTTTCTTAAATTCTTATCTCCTTCCACAATCAAATGTAATTTATGTAGATGCTAATAACGGGAGTGATTTAAATCCGGGAACAATAGACAGTCCTGTTAATAGCATTTCGCAAGCATTGTCTATTGCCGGTTCAAGGATTTCAACAATATTTTTAAGAGCCGGTACATATAAAATTACCGGTTCGATAAAATTAAATTACAGCGGGGAAGCCGGCAATTATAACCAGCTGCTTGCATACCAGGGTGAAAAAGTAATTATCGACTGTTCGTTATTGCCGCCAGGTTCGAAAGGTATTCTGCTTTATAAGAATTATTGGCATATAAAAAATCTAGAAATAGAAAACGCTTCGCACAACGGAATTTATATTGAAGGCAGTTATAATATTATTGAAAATTGTTCAATCCATAACAACGGCGATACTGGGTTACATATAACCAAAGGCGGCTATAATTTATTGCTTAATTGCGATTCATATTTTAACTATGACCCGGCTAAGCACGGCGAAAATGCCGACGGGTTTGGGG
>DAIERC010000250.1 GCA_027347125.1 Ignavibacteriales bacterium | reverse complement strand
GTTGTCGGTAAGCGCAATCTTCGGCTCATAAAGTTTTAACTCAGGCTGTAAATCTTTATACTGTTCCGAAGATACGTACGGCGGGTTAGATACAATAACTTCAAAAAAATTACGTTCTAGTTCCGGCTGCTTTGTAATATCTTCCATCTTAAAAATTATTCTCTGGTTCACCGCGTTAAGTTTAGCGTTCTGTATAGCTGTTTCAAGAGCATGCTTGCTACTGTCGATTGACACCACGGTTGAATTCGGAAAATACTTAGCCAGTACGATGGCTATATTTCCGCTTCCCGAACCGATATCCAGTATAGTTAGACTTGAATTAGCGTCAAAGCTTTTTATAATTGATTCGACAAGAATTTCAGTTTCCTGCCTGGGTATTAAAACATTTGAGTTAACCAGAAATTCAATTCCATAAAATTCAACTGAGCCGACAATATATTGCAGCGGCTCATTTTTGCTTCTCCGCCGGATGAATTCCCTGTATTGTTCAATTTCTTCCTGCATTAACGGTCTGTCGAACATAAGGTATAAATCAAGTCTTTTGCAATTTAATATTTTTGCCAGCAGAAGTTCGGCGTTTATTCTGGGAGACTCAATCTCCTTGTTTTGAAGATATTCGGTTGAAAGTTTTATCGATTCGAGAACAGTGAGCATGTATATACAACGATATTTTTGTAAAATAATTTTACTTCAAATATAAAGGTTAATTAAATAAAAGGAAGTAGTTTTTACTTTTTCTTATTTAAACGCCGGTTGCTAAATAATATTCCTCGTTCTGGTAATTGAGTTATCTTTAAAAAATTTATCCAGCTTTTCGGTAATTTCCTTTTCCGTTGAACAAGTCAGGCAAGCCTCGGCCAATTTTTTTGTTTTCTCAAAAGAAAGACTTCGTATAATTCTTTTGGTATACGGAAGAATAGAAGGAGAAATACTTAAATGATGAATGCCTATTCCCACCAGCAGTGGAATTGCCAACGTATCGGCGGCCATCTCGCCGCAAAGGCTTACGGTTTTGTGCGCCCTGTCCGCTTCTTTTACTATGTGGTATAGTGTTCTTACAACGGAAGGATGAAATTCCTGGTAAAGATCTGAAACCAGGTCATTACCTCTGTCAACAGCCATTATATATTGAATGAGGTCGTTAGTACCTATGCTTAAAAAATCCACTTCAAGTGCCAGTTCGTATGTCATCAAAGCGGCTGAAGGTACTTCAATCATAATTCCTATTTTAATATTCTTATCGAAAATTTCTTTTTCCTGAATTAATTCTTTTTTGCACTCTTCAATCAATTGTTTCGCTCTGCGTATTTCGGAAATAGTTGAAACCATCGGCAGCATGTACTCAATATTTTTATTCTTGCTTGCTTTCAGAACCGCCCTAATTTGGGTTTTGAAAAGAGTAATATTTTCCAAAAGAAGCCTGATGCCTCTTAAACCGAGAAAAGGATTTGGTTCGTCGAAAGCAAAAAATTTAAATTTATCTCCACCAATATCAAAAGCCCTTATGGTTAAAGGCGAAGGATAAACCCTTGCCGAAAGATTGCTGTAAATTCGTGCCTGTTCGTTTTCGCTTGGGAACTCACCGAGTTCTTCTAAAACTTGTTCTGTTCTGTAAAGGCCGATACCTTGAGCGCCGTTTGTAATAACAAGGTCTATTTCGCCGGTAACATCCACATTTGCCAGCATGGTTATTTCTCTGCCGTCTGTAGTTGTTGCAGGTTTATCTTTTAATTCTTTTAGTCCCGCCTGAAGTTCCGACAGTTTTTCAATTTTATTATTGAAATAATCTATCTGATCTTGCGAAGGATTAACAAGTATATAACCGTGGAAACCGTCGACAATTAATGTATCGCCGTCTTTAATATGTTTTGTGGCGTTATGCGTACCTACAACGGCGGGAATATTAAGCGACCTGCTTATTATCGCCGCGTGCGAAGTTAGGCCGCCGTGGTCGGTAATAAAGCCTTGAACATTGCAGCGAGAAAACAATATAGTATCGGCAGGAGTTAAATTCTCGCTGATAACAATAAGATCACTAATAATTTTTGACTGCCATCTTTTCTTTTGAAGATTGCGTATTATTCTGTTTTTTATGTCTTCAATATCGCTTGCCCGCTCAGCCATATATGATTCGTGGGATAAAATCATCAACTGCTGATATTTTGATATTTCATCATTCACAATATATTCGGGCTGCTTTCGTTCTTTTTCTATACGAAGATTTATATTGCTTAAAAGAACAGGGTCATCAAGTATCATTAACTGAGCTTCGAATATAGCCGCGCGGGTTGCTTCCATCTTTTCTTTCGCAAGCGAAAATATTTTGTTCAATTCCTTTTTTGATTTTGCAATTGCTTCTTCAAGATTTCTCTTGGCTTCTTCTATATCGGTTATTTCACCATTGTTTATCTCTATCTTTTCTTTGTTAAAAAGATAGGCTTTTGTAATTACAATACCCGGAGCGGCTGCAATTCCAACAATTTTATTTTTCGCTTCTTTATATATCTGGATAAAACTTTTCACAATTCGTCAAATCCTCTATTAAAGTAATCTGATATTTCATCTGCTGCCTGCTGTTCGTCTTCGCCTTCAAAAGTAAGCAGCAATTCGGAACCCATTTCGGCAGCCAGTGTCATTACACCTATAATACTTTTTCCATTGATGTTCATGCCGTCTTTGGAAATAACAAACTCGCATCTATATTTTGCGGCTAATTTAACAATGGTAGCCGCTGGTCTGGTATGAAGTCCGGCCTGGTTTACAATTTTTACTTTTTTCTCAATCATTATTTGTTTCTTTTAATTAGTGAATCGGCCAGCCAAGTAAAAATTTCTTTATCTTCCCGGCGCTTGAGTATTTTTAATGAGCCAAGAGCTTTGTTGGTGTAGTTCTTTATTTCGTCTTGAGCATCCCTTAATACATTAAGACGAATATAAATATTTTTATATTCAGGAATCTGTTTGGGTTTTATCCCCTTGTCCTCAACTACTTTCAGCAGTTTTTTTCTATCCGCGCCCTTTGCTTTTTCCAGAGCTTTGATAAAAAGATATGTCTTTTTACCTTCAACAAGATCACCACCTACAAATTTACCGAAATCATTTTCATTACCGGTGATATCTAGCAAATCATCATGTATCTGGAAGGCAATCCCGATATTTTTTCCGAACTTAGCCAAAGCGTTTATTTCTTTTGTGGTTCCTTTACCTAGCATCGCGCCTATTTTACAGCACATCTCCGCCATAGCCGCGGTTTTTTTCTCTATCATAATAATATATTCATCAAGCGAAACTTTTTTTTGCGTTTCAAAATCTTTATCTAAACTTTGTCCTTCGCAAACCTCTACAAGTCCTCTTGTAAAAGCAGCCACAATCTCTTTGGTATTTCCGTTGCAATCCTTCAACAAGAATTCATACGCAACCGAAAGAAGACTATCGCCCGCTAAAATAGCAGTGTTCGTATCATACTTTACATGAACTGTCGGTTTTCCTCTTCGCTTGCCGGCGTTGTCCATTATATCGTCATGAACCAAAGTAAAATTATGCAGCAGTTCAACAGCCACCGAAGCATTATAAGCGCCGGTAAATTTTCCGCCAACGGCTTTGGCCGCAAGCAAAACCAAAAGCGGGCGCAGCCTTTTACCGCCTTCTTCAATTATATACGCGGCTGGTTTATACAACGAATAAGGTTTCCTATTCGCCAAAGAATTTTTTAATCTTATCTCTACCTTTTTTCTTTCTTTTTCATAAAGTGAGTAAAATTTATCTGTTCTCTCGCCTATCAATAGAGTTCATCCTTTCGAATTATTTTTCCTTTTTGTAAATCTTTTAATCTTGAGGAACCGGTTAAAAACATTATGTTTTTTATAACCTCAAACCAATCGATAATTAATTTTGATACTCCTTCGGCACCGGATTCATTCAGTTCACGGAGAATTATCCTTGCGGACGCTACCAGGTCGGCGCCTAACGCAAAAGCTTTTGCTGCACTTAACGGATCGTTTATTCCACCGGAACCGATTAAATAAAAAGAGTATTTCTTTTTTAATAATGAAACTGTCCTCAAACAATATGAAGTCGGAAGCCCCCAGTCCCACAAGAAATTATTCGTTTCCCATTTATTCCTCAATATTTCCACGCCGGCCCAGCTTGTGCCTCCCGCGCCCGCCACATCAATACCTTTAACCCCCGCGGATAACAATTTTCCGGCGGCATCTTTAGAAATACCGGCTCCTACTTCTTTAACGAATACCGGCACATTTAAATTCTTAACTAACTTTTCTATACTTTTTAATAATCCGGAAAAATCCGGTTCACCTTTGTCCTGAATTAATTCCTGAAGTGGGTTTACATGAATCACCATAGCGTCCGCTTCAACAAGGTCAACCATAGTTCTTACCGGTTTGGTGTCTTTGTATTTTACAACCTCCGCGGCTCCTATGTTGCCAAGGATTGGAATTACCGGAGCGTTTTTTCTAATAATTTTATACGACTTATGGTAATCATTATTTTCAAGCGCCTGCCGCTGGCTTCCAACACCGAGCGGGATATTCAATTTATTTGCCGTAACCGCCAGTTGAGCGTTTATATTTTCAGCTTCGGAAGTTCCGCCTGTCATGCATGAAATTAAAAACGGATAATTTATTTTTTTCCCAAGAAATTGTTGTTCAAAATTTATTTTTGAAATATCAATTTCGGTAACAGCATAATGTTTGAACTCATATTTTTCAAAGCCGTTTGTTTTGTCGTGAAAAGCAACCTTATCAGTTAAACATAACTCAATATGTTCTTTTTTCCTCTGGGAAGTTGGGTTTGATTTTTCGGACATATAACAAAGCCTTCGTGCACATTTAGTAATTAATTACCGGCTAAAATATTAAAATTCGGGATTAATTTCTAAAATAGTTAATCATTAAATTATAATTACTTAATTAGTATAATTATTACAGGCTAATATAAAATATTTTGTTTATTTAAATTCCTTGAATTCATGTTCGGAAAGATAAAGCCGGTTTACAACCACCTCTCCCCGTAATGAATTTGTCATGATTATTTTATCGGCGCTTACCAGTTTATCGTATGTAATTAATGATTCAATAACTTTTCCGTGCTTTTTCTTAATAAAATAATCGCGGTATACTCCGGGCAATATTCCGCAACTCAAAGAAGGAGTTATCCATACGCCGTCTTTCTTAATAAATATGTTTGAAATTGCTCCTTCGGCAAGGTGTTTTTTTCGTTAAAGAAAAGAAGATCGAAGAATCCTTTGGCGGAGTAAATGTTAAACTCTGAATTGTACACTCTTCTGTTAGTTGTTTTATAATATTGAAATTTATTTCCGCACGAAATTGTTTTCCGGGAAATTATAACGCTAACTTTTTTGCTAAACGGTTTATATTCAGAAAAAGTTATACCAACACCGCCCCATTTATTTAAAGATAGTCTTACCCGGTATTTTTTTTTATGGTTAGTCCCTGCAATAAGGTTTTCCAGGCTTTTAATAATTTTTGCTCGATTGAATATAAACAGAAAATATTTCGCCGGGCTTTTTAGCCGGGCGACATGCTCATCAAGCAAAAAATATTTTCCGTTTTCAAGCAGCATTGTTTCGAACAATTCATAATAATTATCGGGCCGGGTTAAAAATTTTTGTTTAAGAAGAGTTTCTTCATATTCCTCACCAGGGTCACTGTCGGCTACAATTCCGCTTCCCAATCCTATTTCACCAACCATATTCTTTTTGTTAATTACAATTGTTCTTATCGCTACATTAAACACACATTTGTCTTTG
>DAIERC010000231.1 GCA_027347125.1 Ignavibacteriales bacterium | reverse complement strand
AAACATCATAATTATGAGCCAATCAATTTTTGAAAAAGATAAAAATATTTTTCTTTCTACCTACAACAGATTACCAATAGATATTGAACGCGGTGAAGGGGTCTTTCTCTACGATAAAGAAGGTAAAAAATATTTGGACTTCTTTTCTGGCCTGGCGGTAAATGCTCTTGGATACGCGCACCCCGGAATAGTGGAGGCGGTTTCAAATCAAATTTCTAAATTTGCGCATCTATCAAATAATTTTATAACCGATATTCAAGTTGAGTTTACAGAATTACTTGTAAAACACTCAGTGATGTCAAAGGCATTTCTTTCAAACAGCGGCACCGAAGCGGTAGAAGCGGCAATAAAAATTATCCGGAAAAAATACGGACCGGAAAAAATCATCTATTCACTTACTGATTCTTTTCACGGGAGAACATACGGTTCTATGAGTTTAATGGGAAGAGACAAATATAAAAAAGGATTCGAGCCGTTTTTACAGAATACCGGGCGCATTAAATTTAATGATGTAAATGACCTGTTGGAAAAGGTTGACGAAAATACTGCGGCAATATTTCTTGAATTTATTCAGGGTGAAGGTGGTATCAATTTAATTTCAGAAGAATTCGTGAAAACATTACTCGAGTTAAAACAGAAATTCGATTTTGCTATTGTATCTGACGGCATTCAATGCGGTACCGGCAGAACCGGTAAAGCTTATTCGCATAATCATTTTTATGTTAACCCTGATTTAATAGTTACTGCAAAAGCAATTGGAGGCGGTTTACCGCTCGGCGCTCTATTAACAACTTCGGATTTTGGTGAGATGTTCAGCGCAGGCAATCACGGGACAACATTCGGCGGTAATCCGGTTAGTTGTGCTGCCGGAAAGGTTGTTCTTAAAGAAGTATATGAAAACGGTTTGATATCTAAGGTAGCGGCATTAGGCGAATATTTTATTGAACAATTAAATGAAATAAAGAACAGATACCTCGAACAAATAAAAGAAATACGCGGAAAAGGTTTTATGATTGGAGTTGAGTTGACCGAACCGTGTCACGACTTTGTAAAGAAAATGAGAGAAAGAAAGGTTTTGATAAATTGTACTAATGAAAAAGTATTAAGAATTCTTCCGCCACTTATTGCAACAAAAGATAATATTGACTTCTTTTTATTTACATTGCACGAAACCTTAAAAGCAGAAAAATAAAAAATGAAAACAGACGTTTTGATCATTGGAAGCGGAATAGCTGGGCTATTTGCCGCATTAAAAATTTCGGAATACGCAGATGTTATCCTGGTAACAAAAAAAAATAAAACGGAATCGAATACAAACTATGCTCAGGGTGGTATTGCCTCGGTTATTGATGAAAACGATACTTATGAAAAACATATTGAAGATACGCTTATAGCAGGCGCCGGGTTATGTAACAAAAAGACAGTAGAAATTCTTGTTAAAGAAGGACCGTATAGAATTCAAGACTTAATAAAGCTTGGTACGGAATTTACGCATAAAAACGGAAAACTTGATTTAGCCAAAGAAGGCGGTCATTCGATGCCTCGCATTGTGCATGCAAAAGATTTAACCGGTAAAGAAGTGGAACGCGCTTTAGTTGAAAGCGTAATGAATCATAAGAACATACGCGTAATTGAAAACGCGATTGCTATCGATTTAATAACCGAACACAACGTAAAAAAAATAAAAGAAGAACCGTTAAAAAACAGAAATTGTTGGGGTGCTTATGTCCTATGCTGTTCCGAAAATGAAGTTATAAAAATATCTTCAAAAGCTACTGTACTGGCAACCGGAGGACTTGGGCAGGTTTATTTGCACACTACCAATCCTCCAATCGCATCGGGCGATGGGTACGCAATGGCTTACCGTGCCGGAGCTAAAATAGGAAACATGGAGTTTGTTCAATTTCATCCAACATCTTTTTACAATACATCAGGACACAGCCAAAATTCCCAGGCATTTTTAATATCCGAAGCTGTACGGGGGTTCGGAGGAATACTGCGCACTAAAGACGGCAATGAGTTTATGAGTAAATATGACGAAAGAAAAGAACTTGCACCTAGGGATATAGTTGCCAG
>DAIERC010000229.1 GCA_027347125.1 Ignavibacteriales bacterium | reverse complement strand
CACTTACTATCGGGCACCCTTATTTACATCTTAATCATAAAGCCACAAAAATTCTTTTACAAGCTTCTGTTGTCGGTTTGGGTTTCGGGATGAACCTTGGAAAAATTCTTCAGGTAGGAAAGCAGGGAATTTTATTTACGATCATTTCAATTTTCGGAACGCTAACGCTTGGTTACTTTCTTGGCAGGTGGTTAAAAATTCATAAGAAAACATCGCATCTTATTTCATCGGGAACCGCTATTTGCGGCGGAAGCGCAATAGCAGCGGTTGGACCGATATTAAACGCAAATTCTCAGGAAATGTCGGTTGCGCTTGGAACGGTATTTATTTTAAATTCAATTGCGTTATTTATTTTTCCTGTAATAGGCCATTTCCTTCATTTAACACAAACACAATTTGGTTTCTGGGCAGGCATAGCAATTCACGATACAAGCTCTGTTGTTGGCGCTGCGGCCAAATACGGAACACGAGCATTGCAGGTTGCTACTACAGTAAAACTTGCGCGCGCATTATGGATTGTACCGGTGGCGATTTTAACATCGTTTGTATTTAAAAATAAAACTCAAAAAATATCAATTCCGTATTTTATATTTCTTTTCTTATTGGCTTCCATTCTCAGAACTTATATTCCGACCGTTGCGTTTTTTTCTGAACACATTGTACATGCGGCCGAAATTGGCTTAACCCTAACGCTCTTTTTAATCGGAGCGGGGTTATCAAAAGATGTAATAAAAACCGTCGGTGTAAAACCGCTTTTGGAAGGCGTACTTCTCTGGATTATTATATCCATCAGCTCATTGATGATTATACTTAAGCTTGTAAGCTGATAAAAATTAGGAAGAAAGAGTCATCGACAAAGAAATAATTTAACGAGACAAAAGACTGTTGCTTTTATTACCGCTATTGACGGGCTATCGGCGCGTGTGCTGTGTTTTTGTCTTTAATAAATATCAAAAAGTTTTGCCGACATAATAAGCACAGCGACAATTAAAAATATTTTTATCCATTTCTCACCGCCGCGCACCGAGAACTTTGCCGCCCAATATGCGCCAAGCGAATTACCCGATGCAAGAGTTAAGCCGTATACCCAGTTTACATCTCCCTTAAAAATAAAAATTAAAAGCGCCGGAATTGTGTATATGGCAACAATAAAAACTTTGTGCATGTTTACATGAACTAAATTAAACTTCATTAAGTAATTTAAAACCGCCATCAAAAGGAAGCCTACGCCCACCTGTATGAATCCTCCGTAAAAACCGATGAACAACATCGCGATAAAAACAGCCGGAGTAATTTTTTTGTTATTTATATCAACATTTACAAATTTTGATTTTGGAATTAACATAGAAATAATTATCCCGATCATAACCACACCTAGAATTTTGTGGAAAGCTTCATTTCCAATTCTAAGCGAAAGAAGCGCACCTGCAATTGCGCCCGGCAATGTTAATAACGAAAGTTTTAAACTCATATCAAATTGATGATAGTCTTGCTTCTTAAATGAATAAACACCGGTTATTGTTTGAAGAAAAACTCCCACCCGGTTGGTTCCGTTTGCTAATGATGAATTTAATCCGAGAAAAATTAAAGCTGGTAAAGTAAGGGTGGAGCCTCCGCCCGCATTAATATTTATGAAGCCAGCAACTAACCCGACAGCGAATAGTATAAGAGCAGCGTGAAAGGTGATCAAAACAGAATCCTTTTAAGAAATAAAACAAATATATTAACGGCATTTTGTAAAGCTTGTGTATTGCATTACATTGCATATTCTGAAAAATATTACCGAAAGCATCTTGATAAGAAATATTTAAAGCTAAATGTTTAAAATGATTTTAAGAAATAAAATTATTTTTCTATCTTAAAATTAAAAGAATATTTGTTTATGTGCACCAAATGGTTTAGAACATAGATAGTTAAAAACAGAAAACATCAAAATAAAATATAGAAAGGGGCGTTTGAAATGGTAATTGATAACATTAAGAATGCGGATAAATATTTCGGCCTTGGCATCGGAATTAAAAAAGCGCTACAGTTTATAAAAGAAAATAAATTTGATTCGTTGAATGACGGGAAATATGAAATTGACGGTGCTGAAGTTTACGCCATGATAAGTCGCTATGAAAGCAAACCAATGGAAAAGGGTTCCTGGGAGGCTCACCGCAAATATATTGATGTTCAGTACGTTGCCGGCGGTATTGAAAAAATGGGATATGCACCTCTTGAGAAACTTACGGTTTCGCAGGAGTATAAAGACGAAAAAGATATTACGCGTTTAACTGGCAGCGGAGATTTTCTTACGGCAAAAGAAGGAACGTTTGCAATTTTTTACCCAACCGACGGACACATGCCTGGAATGGCGTTTGATAAGCAGCAGAATGTTTTAAAGGTTGTGGTAAAAGTATTGGTTGATTAATCAAGTTCTATTTAAACCCTATTCAAATGGCGGCGCTGGAATACTTCTATAATTGCCGCCTTGCAAGGCGTTTGTTCCTTCACGTTGTATTTTGCTCTATGCTGTTTAATACAACTATAAATATTAACGGCATTCAAATTTATTTTGTAATTCAAAATTCTTATATTCAAACCCGTTATGATTTCTTTTAACAATTTATAAAGTTAATGTTGATGCTAACAATTACCTCTCTAAAAAATTTTTAATTTGCGGACCAATTCAAAAATTTTTTGAGCTTAAA
>DAIERC010000221.1 GCA_027347125.1 Ignavibacteriales bacterium | reverse complement strand
ATATTCTCAAACGGTATTTTAAAATATTTAGATGAGAAATAATCCGATAAAAAATAAAGGACAATAAACGCTGCCAGCGTTGTATACGCAGCGGCCATCATACCGTATTTAGGAATTAGCCAAAAATTTAGGGCAATGTTTACAATTGCCGCCATAATTGTTATGTAAGCAACGTGCTTGGTATTTTTAGTAAGAAACATTCCAAGCGACGACACGAGCCGCATTCCAAAAACGACGTAAGAAAAAACTACCACCGGCACTACCTGGTAAGCCGGCCAATAAGCAGGGTTAAGCGCGAATATTTTTATTAGTTCCTTACTATATAAAGATAACGCTAAACCGGCCCATACAAGCAGAAAAGTTAGGTAAGTCATTAACTTTGAAAAATACCTTTTGTCACCATCTGTATTGTATACCTTATAAGCTATCGGCATAAGCGTAAGACTTATAGGCATTATAAAAAACATGTTCATGACGCCGGCAACTCTGTATCCTAAATCGTAAAGCCCTACCACCGAATAATCTGAAAAATATTTTAAGATATACCTATCGCTTACATTAAGAACCATCATCGCTATACTGCTGAAAATTAACGGTACCCCAAAACCTAAAGATGAGGAAAAAATATTTTTATCAAAATGAAACCGCATCTGCGGGAATAAAAACGGCAGCAGTAAAATGAAGGTTATACTTTCGCTTATAACATAAGAATACAATACGCCGAGAACCCCGATTTTAAGAAAAGCCACAAAATAAATTGTGAGGCTTAGCGTTATTACAAGTTTAAGAAGATTAATTATTGTAAATAAAACCGATTTTTCCTCAGCTCTCAGTTTATCGGTAAAAATATTATTTAAAACCCTTAATACGATAACAAATAAACCCAACCTAAAATAGAGTTTAAATTTTTCAGGATCGCCGAAAGACGAGGACACATATGGTATAATTAATAAACCTATAATTAAAAAGCTTAAACATATAATTAGGGATGTAGAAAAAATAGTGAAGAGAATTTCTTTCTTCCGGCCTTCATTTTCCTTGATATTATTAAGCATTACTATGGCCGGCCCAAGACCCAAATTTACTACCTCTGCAAATATGGAAATGGTTACCTCTAAAATACCTAGTACGCCAAATTCGGCAAGCGAAAGAAAACTGGAATACAGCGGTAAGAGTACAACACCTATCGCTTTAGTTGCAACATTGCTAATGCTGTATATTACGGAATGCTTTAGAAAATATTTAAGATTTTGTAGCATTAGAAGCCAACTTGTGGGTACTAAATAGAAAGTCCCGGTTTAATCCGGGACTTAGATTAATAATTTTAGACTATAATTTCTTTTTCTTTTCAAAAACAACTACAAGAATTAATCCTAAAAGAACTACCGAACTTAAAACCAGCACGATATACTTTGAAATATAAAAACTTGCCGGAGCATATTTGAATTCAACAACATGCTTTCCTTTCGGCACTACTATTCCCATAAAATCGTGGTTTGTTTTATACAATTTTACCGGGCTACCGTCAACAGAAGCTTTCCATCCTGCGGGTAAATATGTATCGCCAAGGAATAAAAAGTTATTGCCGGAAGCATTAACATCAACTTTTATTAATTGATTTTTATACTCCGTTATTGAAGTTGACGCGGTAGAATCGGGTTTATCTACTTTCAAATTGTTATCATCAACAAACGCAACATCCTTAGGATCGAATTCATTATTCTTTATCATATTAAGAATTTGTAAACCGGCTTTAACCTGAACACTGTTAACAAAATATACTCTAGGCAAAGCGGCTGTATCCCGGTAAACCACTTCTTTATCTTTTTGATCTATCGGAACAAGACCAGGTAACTGAACAGGCCGATCGAATACAATATATTCAACGTTCAGCATTCGCCAAAGAGTCGGGTTAGCCGGCCCGACAACATCCATTATATCCTGGTAGCCTCTTGGCTTGATTCCCGAATAGCCGTATAAGTCTTCTACAAGAAAGTAAGCGTTATAATTTGCGTTATTGGAATACGAACCGAGCGAGCCGTCTTGTTTTAGATTAAGTATTCTGAAAGGATTCTTATCGTTCTGATTTTTTATAACTCTTATGTACTGAGGTTCTGAAAACATATTTTTAACATCCGGGTTATCAACATATTTTGGTTCGGCGCCTCGGGCATCAACCCTCCATAGATCAACTAAAGTTAAAACTATTACCGTAAAAACAAACACATCCCTGCTTATCTTCGAGTTAATATAAGATACTGCCGCCCAGAACGCCAGTGTTAAAAATCCGAATCCCAGCATCATATCGGTTGTAAACATCCCGGCGGAATAATCAGCCAATGCTCTGAACTGTTCGGCAAGCCTGCTTTGTGAAGTGGGCAGCGTGCTTGCATAATCATTTACTCGTGAAACAAACCAGGTTGAGATAGGATTATTAAGCAACAACGAAAGGGCGAAAATTCCTGTAAAAACATACGCAGCGTTTTTCAATATTTTTATTACGCGTATGTCTTTTTCTTCTCTGGCCGAAATTATTTTCATTAAACCTAGTCCCGCAAGAACAGGAACGCTTAACTGAACAAGTACGAGTATCATCGAGGGAACCCTGAACTTATCGAAGTACGGGAAATAATAAAACATCAAATCAAACAGGAAGGAAAAGTTTTTACCGAATGAAATCAATAGAGCAATTCCGGAAAGTATAGTTAAGAATTGAACAAATGGTTCTTTCCACCTGGTAAAAACCGCGAACAACGCAAGGAAGAAAACAAGAACTCCCATATACATTGCCACATCAACAAAAGGCATTTGACCGAAATAAGTATTAACATCTACCTTCTGGCCGTTGGTTAAAGGCCCGTCATAAATTGAATTTCCGAACCCGTAAAAAGAAGGCACAATAAAAGTCATCACCTCTTCAGGCGAAAATGACCAGCTTGTATGATACTCATAATAAGCCGATGATGAAGGGTTAGTTACCGAAGAAGTTGTTTCGGTTATACCTTTTCCGCCTCTGGTAGAATAAGGCGTGTACTGATAAATTTGAGTTATGCTATCCGCCTGGATTAAGAGAGCAATTATTACAGCCCCGGCAAATGTTACAATCGATTTTAAAACATTATTTCTACATTCAATTTCTTTTTTTACCAGGGCTCTAATTAGATAATACGCGAAGTAAATACCTACAGCAAAAAAAGTATAGAAAATTATTTGCGCGTGAAAACTTTGTATAAGTAATTGAAACGCTATTACTAAAATTAAAAAATCTATCAGCTTTATTCCTTTTTGCATACGAAGCAGCATTAAGAATACAAGCGGGTACATGCTAATTGCAGTAAGTTTTGTAACATGGCCGATAAATAAGAACACTATTAATCCGGTGCTAAAAGACGTAGCTATACCGGTAAACAAACTAACCAAAGTATTCTTGGTAAGATGCCGCATCAAGAGGAATGAAGTTATAGATAATACAATTACATAAAAACTCCACATAGCATATTGTACCGCAAACAAGCTGGCGAACAAATTTCGAACGGAAGTAAAAACCAAATAAATCAGATTAAACCACGTAGGCGCTGTTCCGATGGCATATGCGGGCATTCCGCAAAATATAAGCGGGTTCCATAATGTAAATCCGTCGTTAGCTTGATGAAGATACGGCTGCATACTTTCAGATGAAATGATATCACCCGACTGAAATGTTTTACCGCCGAAATAAAGCGGGGAAAGAAATGCCAGGAAGAGAATGAAAAGCACCAGTACTACCGCAAGTACATGATATTTTTGCGGTAATATATTTTCAAGGTTGAACCTTGATAAGAAAGTAACGCTTTCTTCTTTCTTATGCGGCCTATGTTGTGTTGTTTTTGCCATTCAAACACCGTTCGAGTTTTAAATTATTTTAATATTTACAAATTATTTTCTTGCAATAAAGTTTATTCCTGAGCCCACTTTATTTACGGATGCATAATCGGAATACATCATTATAAAGGTAAAGGGCAACGTAACCAGGTAGTAAAAAGGTAACAATATAAAAAACAGTTTCGACACGTTTAACATCTGCATCGGATATTTTATTCCGAGGCGCCAGGCTTTATCTCCCCAGAATCCGTATGAATACCTTGAGCGGTACATATTAAATCCGATCGGTTTCAATTTTGATTCCAAGTCTTCATATGAATATCCGTCTCTTGCGTGCTCGCCGATAAAGCTTTCTTCGCTTTCATCGTGAACATCGCTTCCGCCGTAAATTGAAGGAGTGTTTACAAGAAGAAAACCGCCCGGCTTTAACGCTCTAAAATAGTTTTGAAAAACTTTTACGTCGTCAACAATATGTTCCATAACATCAACACATACAATCATGTCAAATCTGTTTTCATAATTAATTTCGGTTAAATCTTCAACGCCAAATGTTACGTTGGTAAAACCGATCTTTTTAAAAAAATCTTCGCAGTCTTCTATCCAGTTTTTTTTAACATCAACCGCGTATATATTATTGGGCGTAAGTTTTTTAGCCATAAAATAAGAGTACTGCCCGTAACCTGTACCGGCGTCGTATATGAAAAGATGCTTGTCGCCGAAAATTCGTCTCAGGTTCCTTAATTCACGCCGTACATACCAAGAGCGGAGAAACATAATATCGAGGGTTTTATAAAACAGTATTCTCAACCGGGGAGATTTTTTTATTATTCCCGCAAAGACATCTTTTATTGGATCATAATACATAAAAAATATTCAAACTCTTCTGTTAATTAAAATTATTAATTTTCCGTTAGCTGTAAAAGCCCATTTACAAAACTTCCCCAAGAATATTTACTCGCAACTTCTGCTAGGTTAGAAACAAATTCCGCTTCTTTATTTTCATTATAAAATTTAGTTATCGCGTCGGCCAATTCTACCGGATTATTTTTTTCAACAATGTAGCCAGTAATTCCGTCTTTTATAATCTCCCCAAGCCCGCCAACATTTGTAGCGATAACCGGTTTTTTAAAGTTAACGGCAATTTGAACTATTCCGCTTTGCGTGGCGTCCCGGTAAGGTAAAATTACGCAATCCGACGCTGAGAAGTAATACTTAACCTCAGAACTCGGAATAAAATCGGTTCGCAAATATATTGAATTTTCAACTTCCAAAGCTTTTATAAGATTTTCATACTTTTCTTTATCCGAGTAAAATTCACCGGCCACAATAAGCTTTACAGATATTTTTCCCTTCAAGAAAGATAACGCGGAGATAAGAACATCCAGGCCTTTATACTCGCGTATAAAACCAAAGAACAAAATAATTTTTTCATCGTTAAGTTGTAAATGTTTCTTAGCTTCCTGTTTGTTAATGCTCTCACCAAACTGTGAATAAACCGGGTGCGGAAGTACCGCGTATTTAGCCCGAGATTTAATCGACAAAAGATCATCAACTATTTTGTTAGACAATAAGATAAAGTAATCTACTTTATTAAAAAAGAATGATGTAAGAAATTTATCACCGGTGTGCTTTTCATGAGGAATTACATTATGACAAACAGAAACTATTTTCGTATGCTTATTTTTACCGGCAATGCCCGCGATAGTGCCGAAACATAGGCCAAAAAATGGGAGCCAGAATTTTATTATAAGAAGGTCCGGCCGTTCTTTTTTTATCAGTCTTCCTACTTTTATCCATGTAAAAGGATTAATGGAGTCGATGAGTTGCTGCGCATAATTTTTTTTATCGTCAAAATCTTCAAACTGTGTTTTACCCGGAAACAGGATGGAAGGATACTGCCTTAAAAAAGTAATTACATTAACCGAATTATTTTTTTTTAACTCTTGGAAAAGTGAATCGGTAAAATTAGCTATTCCTCCGCGGTAAGGATATGCTGGCCCTACAATAATAATTTTTTTGTGTGCTTCCTGCCCAGTAATATTTGTTTGCATTATCCCGAGATTTTGGTAAAACAATTATGCCAAGTGTAAATTTTTAAACGACAAATCGTCAGATGGGTTTAGCCGGAGATGCTTAACCTTTATCTTTTATAATATATTCTTTTTCATTTATGGTATTACGAACGAACATCTCGCCTAAAAGTCCAACGCTAAAAAGCTGCACACCGACAATTATAAGCAGCATGCCTAGAAAAAGCATCGGCCTGTTGCTTAAAGGCTTCCCCATTATCCAATCATAGGTAAGATAAGCATTAATTAAAAATCCGGCCAGGAATGAAACAGCACCAAAAAACCCGAAGAAGTGCATCGGCCGTTTAACATACCTGGTAGCAAAAATAACCGTGATAAGATCTACAAAACCTTTAAAAAATCTTGATATGCCGAATTTGGTTTTTCCGTAACGGCGCGGATGATGTTGAACCGCAATTTCCGATATCTTAAATCCTTCCCAGTCTGCAAGCACAGGTATGTAACGATGCAACTCGCCGTAAACTTTTACAATGTCGGTAACTTCTCTTCTGTATGCTTTTAACCCGCAGTTAAAATCGTGTAGCTTTATACCGCTCATAACGCCGGTAATAAAATTAAAAAACCTTGAAGAGTAAGTTTTTATAAACGGATCGTAGCGTTTCCTCTTCCAGCCGGAAACTAGGTCATAGCCTTCTTCAAGCTTTCTGAGCAGATTGGGAATTTCGTTAGGATCGTCCTGCAAATCGGCATCCATGGTAACAACTACATCGCCGGTTACGTTGTTAAAACCAACCTGCAGCGCCGCGGATTTTCCGTAATTTTTTCTAAAACTAAAATACCTGAAACGTTTGTCCTGTTTACAAATTTCTTTAAGAATATTTAACGAATTATCGTTACTGCCGTCATCAACAAAAACAACTTCAAAAGCAATGTCTATAGACTTTAATGCTTTCTTTATTTCGTTTGTCAAAGGATGCAAAGATTCTTCTTCGTTATAAAGAGGAACTATTACAGATAATTTTTTAAAAGATGATTTTTCTTGTTGTAACGGACTATGCTGTTTGTAAAATTTTCGTCTTCGGTTATAATACGGTTTTCTGTTTGATGTTTTACCCGGTAAATTGGTGTTTGGCAAGCCGCTATGTTCCTGGCTTCCTTGATGCGGGCTACCGGAGATATTATCTTTTTTGTTTTCTTCCAAAACGATTCCTTTTTAATAAAACTGAACTGAAAATTAACGGAATAATTAGATAAAAACAATTTAATATAAACATAGAAACAAGCGAATAAATTAAAAAATTTATTGTTCGTCGGAGCCGAAAATTCCATCCGGCTTTGGCTTTTCCATGATAATGTCAGCTTTGTTTTTTAGGAAGCGCGAAAGATATGACCGTACCTTTATTTAATTCGCTGTTAACAGTAAGCGTACTTTTATGCATCTCTACAAATTCTTTACAAACCAAAAGTCCGAGCCCCGTTCCCTTCTCATCGGCTGTTCCGGCAGTTGAAATCTTTAAGCCCAACTTGAAAAGATTATCCGCTATATCTTTTCTCATACCCATACCGTTATCAATTATTTCGATAAGCACATCTTCCTTACGTTCTTTGGCTCTTACTTCAACTACGCCGTTCCGACCGGTAAATTTGATAGAGTTGTTCACCAAATTTCTAATTACGGTTTCAATCATATTTTCGTCGGCAAATATTTTTAGCCCTTCAGGGCAATCGCTTTTTAGTTCTATCTTCTTGTTGAGTGCGGACATTTTTAACGACTGGAAAGCGGAAATAATAATATCTTGCAACGGTATTTCTGCCTGAAAGAACTCAATTTTATTAAACTGAATTCTAGACCAATCCAGTAAATTATTAACCAGCTCCAAGACGTTTTTAATTGTGGTATTAATTTGACCAAGAAAATCTTTCTTTTCCGCTTCTGAAAGTTCATCAAAATCATCTATAAGAAAATCGGAAAAACCGAGAAGACTTGTAAACGGGCTTCTAAGGTCATGGGCTATAATAGAAAAGAATTTATTCTTTTGATCATTAAGCGCTTCCAGCTCTTTTCTCGTTTCCCTCAGCATGTTTTCATATTCAACTCTTTTTGTAATATCATTCATAGCACCTACAATACCGATTAGATCATTATTATTATCGTACAAAGGAGCTTTATTAATATTGAACCATAAAGTTTTACCGTCAGAAAATTTTATCTCTCTTTCTATGTTTTTCAACGCAATTTTTTGGTGAAGAACAGCGTCGTCTTCCTCATCGGCCAGCCATTGATCAGATCTGTTTACCAATCCGGGGTTAGCATTCATTAATATTTTTTCTTTTGTAATATTGAAATAATTCAGAAAAGAATTATTTACCATAACGAACTTCTTTTCCAAATTTTTTACGAATATAAGAGACGGCACTGTGTTTAATATAGTATCCAGCTCGTTTTTACTTTCTTTAAGACGGGCAGCCAGTTTTTTCTTTTCCGATACGTCTTTAAATACAACAATAAAATAAATGCTTAGCAACAACATAAATATTATTATCAAGGCAAAGAAGTGAAAGACACTATCGTTCGTATCCTCCTGGTACATTGCAAAACTTTCAAGGCTTTTTTGCTCATATTGGTCATCTACCGTGCTTAGATATGTATTAATTCTTACGAACAAAAGGTCTTCGTTCTTGAATGAATCGGTGTCTTTTATTGAAGCTATTCGATTTGAAGTAGTTATTTTCTTCAAGTTTGCCAAATCGCGGTTTATGCTAATTTTAAGAGAATCAATATAAGCTACATCCAACTTTTCTTTTTTTATAAAAGCCTGAAATTGTTTGAAGTTGTTTTGAAAGCTTAGCAAATGGTTATAATAAATAACCGAATCTTTTCCTAGCGGGCTTAATAAAAGTCTTTTTCTATCGGTCTCCAATTTATTAAGGGAAGAGATTAAACAATTTACTTGCACTCTCATTTTGCTGTTCGTATCGATTAGCATCGTACTCTTGCGCATGTTTATTTTTGAATCGTACAAATAATAGCTTAATATTATTGTTACAACAACAGACAAGAAAAAACCGATTAGAAGTTTTTTTTCTACAGAAATATTTTCTAACGGCATTTTTAAAAAAGTTTTTGGCATAATGTTTATCATCGAAAAAATAAGATGTTACTTAATTACCGGTGACGCCTTTAGTTAAAATAAGAAAAGAATTTATAAAAATATAAGTCATAACCAACCCGCTTTCCGATAAATATAAAAATATATAGTAATCATCCTCACAAATTCATTTTTTTAACAGAAACAGAAGCATTTATCTTGACTTTTTTGTAC
>DAIERC010000220.1 GCA_027347125.1 Ignavibacteriales bacterium | reverse complement strand
TATATCAAAGATACCGATAAAGCATTGGCTATGAAAACAGATTGCACCTCCCGATACGTTTATTTAAATCCGAAAGAAGGAACAAAAATAGCCGTTGCCGAATCTGCCAGAAATATTGTTTGTTCCGGCGGCGTTCCGCTGGCTATTACAAACTGTTTAAATTTCGGTAACCCCTACAAACCGGAAATGTACTGGCAATTCAAAGAAGCTATTAACGGAATGGGTGATGCATGCAGATTTTTTAATACCCCTGTTACCGGCGGTAATGTTAGCTTCTATAACGAATCGCCCAATACTGCCGTTTACCCGACTCCTACAATCGGTATGGTTGGACTAGTTGAAAAACTTGAAAATATTACAACATCTTATTTTAAAGATCAGGGTGATTTAATCTATCTGCTAGGCGAAGATTATGAAGAATTAGGTGGAAGCGAATATTTGAAAATTATTCACAGCAAAGTTGCCGGCGATTGTCCTAAAATAGATTTGAATGTTGAAAAGAAACTGCAAGAAACTCTTCTTGCTGTAATAGACAAAAAATTAATCAAATCGGCGCACGATATTTCCGAAGGCGGTATAGTTGCCGCAATTGCTGAGTGCTGCATTATCAATGATGAAAAGCATATCGGTGCTGAAGTAAATATACCGGTTAAGACAAGAGAAGATTTCTCGTTATTCTCCGAAAGCCAGTCAAGAATAATTATTTCCGTTACGCAGGAAAAGAAAGAACAACTGGAAAAAATTCTTGAGAGTAAAAAGCAATCTTTTAAACTAATCGGTAAAACCGGGGGAAGTTCATTAAAAATTAATAATAAGATTGAGCTGGAACTTAGCGTTTTAGCCGATATCTATTTTAATACCATTTCCCGAATTATGAATGTTTAAAGAGATCTTTTTACAATGGATTCGAAGTCTTAAAACTTACGCTCTTTTTCGAAAGATAAGGCTATTACTGCACTATAAGCCTTCTTATCATAAGACAAAAAAATTTATTAAGCATTATATCGGCGGACTAATAAACCGCGCGGATGAACATCACGTATTTCTTTTAGCCGGCGGATTAGCGTTTTCTCTTTTCGTCTGTATTATTCCATTTTTCTTAATAATGTTTGCCGTGCTCGGTAATATTTTGGATTCCCAAAATATGCAGGCGCAGGTTAACAGCGCTATAAGCACGATTATCCCTTACGACAAATACGCCGATTTTGTGAAGAAGATAGTATTTTCAAGAATAAGTGAAGTTATTGAATATAAAAATGTTGCCGGAATTGTGGGCGGTTTCGGTTTATTGTTTGCGGCCAGCGGTTTGTTTAGCAGTATGCGGACAATCTTAAATAAAGTTTTCGGAGTTGAAAACACAGTCCACTTTCTTCTGGGCAAGTTAAGGGACTTTGCGCTGATATTGATGGTTATACTTATCTTTTTTATTCTTACCGTTCTTGCACCGGTTTTAGATCTTATTCGTCAAGCAGCCCAACAATGGCAATCTTTAAGTTTTCTAAGTCTTGGAATTTTTGAGCATTTTATTTTTTCTCTTATATCACTTGTAATCATATTCCTCGTTTTTACATTATTGTATCTTGCTGTTCCTGCTAGAAAACTTAGCAAAAGGGCTATTTTCATAAGCTCATTGTGGGCAGCAATTCTTTGGGAAACTGCAAAGCAGGGCTTCGGTTTTTATTTGCATCACTTTACAACTTTGGGGCGTATTTACGGAACTTACGCTTTGGTGGTTGTTGTGGCGTTCTGGATTTATTACTCGTCGATTGTTTTTATAATCGGGGCAGAAATCGGCAGGCTTTATTCGGAAAGAAAATATTCTAGCGACGATATTCTCTAATCGATTAAACCTTTAATATTATCAAATCAACTTTTGCATCAAAATAAAAATGGCCTTTTGCAAGACCAAAAATATATTTCTTAACAAATATTAATCTATGCCACAGGTTCCGCCGCCGCAGCCGCAAGTTGAGCAAGATGCGTCGCTGCCTCCGCCGTAGCTTTCGGAAAAACCGCTTGATCCGTCTATTGATGCGCTGAAAGCGGAAAATACTTTTTTATTATTTGTTGAATCGCATTTAGGACATTTTATTTCTTCATCCGAATTCATCGATTTGTGAAAGACATCGAATTTGGAATTACAATCGGAACAGCGATACTCATAAACAGGCATGCGTTTACTCCGTTACTTATTTTGTTAAATAATTTTTACAATAATTTCCGGGTTCAAAATTACATTCGATTTTATTGAGTTGGAAATCAAACAGGCTTTTTCAGACTTCTCAATAATTCTTAAAGCGCGCTCTTTGTCTTTTTCGTTATCAACAGTAATCTGGGGCTGCAATTCAATTTCGGATATCATAAACTTACCTTCAACTTTTTCCAGCTTTCCTTTTCCGCTGCATGAATAAGCGCTGAAGGCTAAGTTTGAATTTTCTGCGATGGCCAGAAACGTAGTCATCAATCAAATGTTTACTGCCGAGACGAATAAATGCTCCGGCGACCAGATATTTGGCACTCCTTTAAACTCAGGCGGAGTAGCCACTGTAATATCGGGAAATCCGTTTGAACTTAGATTTCCTATTCTTCCTTCTTGCCATTCAACTTTTGTGTCGTAATAAAATATTCCGTCCATTAAATACTCGCTTTTTTTTATTTGTAAATGTGTGATGAACAAAACTACTAAAAGTTTCAAAATTTTTGTTAGAAAAAATAATAAAATTAATTTGACAAAAAGCTTTGAAGAAGATATATTTAATCAGATAAAATAATCTGATTATAATATGACGGTGATATTTTCTAAAAAATGTGAGTACGGACTTCAAGCAGTGCTTTATTTGGCGGCGAAAGAAAACGGAGATGTAATTCCTGTTGACGAGATCGCAAATAAATTAAGTATACCGAAGGAATTTGTCTCTAAGATTTTGCAGAGCTTAACTGAAAGCGGAATAGTTTATTCAAAGAAAGGGAAGTCGGGCGGTTTTGCGCTTGCAAAGGCTCCGCAAAAAATCAGGTTGATTGATATTGTAGCCGCAATTGACGGGCTCGGTATGTTTAACAGTTGTGTACTCGGGTTTCCTAAATGTTCGCATGAAAATCCGTGCCCGCTTCATGAGAAGTGGGGAACGTTAAGATCTAACGCATATGATATGCTTACAGATGAAACTCTCGATCAGCTTAAAGCTAAAACTTTGAGAAAGATTCAAAATCTTTAATTGAAAATTTTTTATGGTAAAATCAGATAATTACATCCGAAAATGAAAACAAAAAAGAAAATAATAAGAAACAGGGAATCATCAATCCAGAAGTATAGGTTTTATATTCAAACCGCCTTTCTGCTTTTATGTATCTGGATTGGAGTTGATTTTTATTTCTTTGTTCATTACCTGCAAAGCAACGGAAGCGTTGAGTATTTTAATCGTCCTCCCGGCGTGGACGGTTTTCTTCCGATCAGTTCAATGATGAGCTTTTATTTATTTTTAAAAACGGGAATAATCCATCCGGCGCACCCGGCAGGTATGTTTATTTTTGCCGCTATTGTTTTAGTATCTCTTGTATTTGGAAAAGCATTTTGCAGCTGGTTGTGCCCGATAGGTTTTATCTCGGAGATGATAGGCGACTTCGGTGAAAAAATTATGCGAAGAAAGTTAATTTTGCCGAAGTGGCTTGATTATACTTTAAGAAGCTTGAAATATTTGCTGCTCGGGTTCTTATTTTACGCCGTCTTTGTTATGATGAGCATTGCAGCGGTAAAAATGTTTCTTAACAGTCCGTATAACCAGGTTGCCGATATTAAGATGTATTTCTTCTTTGTGGATATTTCCAAAACCGCCTTGATTATTCTGGCGGTCTTGTTTGTTCTTTCGATCTTTATCAGGAATTTCTGGTGCCGCTTTCTTTGTCCTTACGGCGCTTTGCTGGGCCTTGTTTCGTTTCTGAGCCCGCATAAAATTAAGCGTAATCCTGTTAGTTGCATAGATTGCGGGCTATGCGCCAAAGCCTGTCCTTCCGCTATAAAAGTTGATAAAGTAATAACGGTTGTATCAGACGAATGCAGCACCTGCATGAATTGTGTTGATGCTTGTCCCGTTGCTGATACTCTGGATTTAAAATCAATTTACACAAAGAAAAAGATATCGAAAAAAATTGTGGCGATAGGAGTCGTGGTCATCTTTATGCTCATAACCGGGATCGGAATTTTTACAGGTCACTGGCAAAACGATATTACCGCGCAGCAATATTTAATCCATTATAAGTTGATGGATACATACGGGCATCCTACCGGAACCACCGCTATTAATAAACTAGATCAGGAATCAAAAAAGAAAAAAAATATGGATAAGCAGACGAATACAAAAGCACAAAAATAGGAATGAACAAATATGTTTAGCTTTTTTAAAAATTTAATCATAAACAAAGGAGAAAGAAATGAACAGTATAAAAAATTTCGTCGATGCCAAAGATGTTTTTAGAGAGATGACTTTGTCGCAGATAGTAACAGTAAACTACAAAGCCGCCGCTGTGTTTGAAAAATACAGTCTCGATTTTTGCTGCAAAGGGAACCGGGCTTTTAATGAAGTGTGCAAGGAAAAAGGAATAGACGCTGAGGAAATTCTTGTGCAAATTAAAAACATTGATGAAAAATCTTCCGATAATAACATGAGGTTTAACACCTGGGAACTGGATTTTCTTGTCGATTACATTATTAATAATCACCATCAATATGTACGCGAGAGTATACCGGTAATAGCGGCGCACGCCGATAAAGTAGTTGTGGCACACAGTAAAAATCATCCAGAGCTGATAGGCATTTCCAAAATATTTACTATGGTTTATAAAGAATTAAAGCAGCACCTGGTTAAAGAAGAGGAAATTCTTTTTCCTTATATTAAAAATCTTGTAAGGGTAAACCAAAATTTAATCAGTTATGAAAAGCCCTATTTTGGTAAAATTGAAAATCCCATTAAGATGATGGAAGTAGAGCATGAAACCGCCGGCGACGGTATGTATGACATAAGAATGATAACGGATAATTTTACAATCCCTGATGATGCTTGCAATACGTTTGCGCTTTTCTATAATGAGTTGAAAGAGTTTGAAGAAGATTTGCATAAGCATGTTCATATAGAAAATAATATTCTATTTCCCAAGTCGATAAACTTGGAAGAAACGATACTTCAAAATCAAAATTCATAAAAATTATCGTAATGTGATGAAGCCGCCAGTTTGAGGGCGGCAGATGATTTGAGATATTGTTAATGCTTATATTAGCGGTAAGAGAATGAATATTCTACCACAAAAAATATGTATTAAGAACAATATCTTAGGAGTCACTTTCAAAATAGATCGATGAATACTAAAAACCTGTTTTCAATTGCTCATGATCATTTTCACGGACTGATGCTGGCGCAAATGATCAAAAGGGGAAGTACAACATCCGACGTAATGCCCGTTACATTAGAAGGTAAAGCTAAATATACTGTTCGCTTTTTTGAACAGGAATTGGAAAACCATTTTTATCTTGAAGAGCATGTTCTTCAACCGGAAGTAAAAGGGATTAGCCCGGAAATAGATGCAATCTTTGCAAAGCTAGTTAAAGAACATAACAATATCAGAAAACTTGCCAAGGATTTAAAAATTGAAGAAGATCTTGAAGACAAACTAGATCTTTTCGGGCGCATGCTGGAAGAACACATAACAACGGAAGAAAAAATATTGTTTCCCAAAATCCAGGAAGTTTTATCAGAGCACGATCTGCAACAACTGGCTGAAAGGCTGAATAAAAAAGGTTACGAAAATATTTTTCGTTATTAATTATTTAAAAAAAAAGCTGTTACACAATTACAGCGTTTTAATACGCCGGTGTGTAACAGCAATCTTTTTATAACGTTGCCGGTTAAGCTTTCATTCTTTTGCCGTGTTCTTCGTGAATGAACAACCAGCTGCAAATTTTCCCGATATTTATATCTTCGTAATTATTCCAATAATCCCGCGTTCTTACGTGCTGCGAACTTGTATCGGTTACGGGAATTGCTTCAACTTCCTCAATTAATTCGGCAATCCTTTTTTTCCATCTTTCCATGTTGGATACACGCAGATCGACCCAGCCTTCAGTAGACCAGTGCTCTATGTTTTCTTGCGTCATCTGAAGTATGTTCTCTCCCCTGAAAGCCGGAATTTTTATGTTGTTCCCACGCAACAACCGGTCGCCTTCGGGCAACAAAACCGGGATTCCAATTGAAATTATTTCACTTCGTAATTTGGAATCGTTTAGAATCTTATCAAAGCAAAAATCGGATAATTCTTTTGCATCGCAGTTAAGAATATCTCTCATCGTTTTACAGCGGAAAGAGATGAGATGAATTTCATATAACAATTTTGATAACCTGGGAGGGCCGAGAAGTTCAAACGCAACGCTATGAACGTTGTTCTCCTTTTCAAGTCTCGCAAGTTTTTCAACGGCCATATGCTGCATATAACCGGCACGGTAAGTCGGTTCCATCGTTGCATGATCTAGCGAGCTGACAATATCGTGGCCCGTATTGCCGCCTTTTATTTCATAAATAACTACCTCGGCAATTTCTTCGGGAGTAACAAATTCCATCTGCTTCTGGGCAGTGATTGTTTCAAACTCACCTTTGGAGAAAATTCCGTTTTCACCGGTATCTATAAAAACAGATTTTAATGTTTCGCCGGTTGTTCTGTACTGTTTATCCGAGCAAACTACAAATTTATCTTTTAGAGGAACCGCTTCGGTAACAGGTATATCAAGCAATTCTATTGCCTGGCCACGTTTTTTAATCTCACCGAATTCTATTCTTTTCCATGCAATTGCGGCAGTTGGTTTTATCTCTTTGGTTATCGGGCCTTCGGGTGTTCTGCCCATTAAAAAGAGCAATAAAGTATGCGCCCCTGCAATTGACGACTTGCTTAATAAAACTCTGGAAGGTTTTTCTTCGCTGTGCGTGTAAGGAATATTAAGGCCCATGCCTCCGGTGCCGCTGGTGCCTATCTTAACATAAATTTCGGTTTTTATCAAGCTCATACAAGAATAAAGAAGTTGAATATGTCTTATCAACTGGGGTATATATAATGTGCAGATCATTTTTTCAACTTCATCTACAAGCGCATCGCGGCTGCCGTTGTTTTTAATAATGCTGGCAACGCTTCTGTAAGATGTATAAATGTCCTGATAAGCAATAGCGGTTGCGGTATTGATGCAATCGATTATTATATCGGGTTTATAAGCTGTTAACAAATGGTATATGGAAGAACTTTTGATTACTTCATCTGTAAGTTCATCCATCATATCTTGCATAACAATACTTCTTTTTTCTTTATCGTTAAGAAGCTGCAAACGATTTTGTTCACGGAATTCGTTGCGAACGAAAATATCTCCGCCCCAGGGAATAAAGAAATCTTTTCCCCTGGCGGGAAATTCTTTTTCTAGCTTTGCAACAGCATCTTGTGCCTCGGAATATTTTAATGAGGTTATTATAATCCTTTTGGGATTATCCTCAACCAGCATACGCGCTACCGCGCTTCCTACCAGCCCCCAGCCGCCCAGGACCAGGACAGTTTTATTTTGGATGTTCATGAGCAATTCCCAGCTAGTTATTTAAATAGTTTATATTCTAAATTAAGCTAAACAAACTGGTAAGGCAATCGGGCGTAAAAAATTATATGTCTGATAAAACTTGTTGTCTAAACGGGTAATATACCTCTTATCGAAAGTTATTTGGTTTTTGGAATTCTTAACGCTATTTATTGTTCCGTAATAAATCTATTTATGATTTTTTATTTTTAAAATTAATTTTTTCCAAAACCAGATAATTGAACTATGCTATCCGAAGAAAAAATTTCTTTGGCCGAAGAGTACTTTGAACGGGCATTCCAATCTCAACTTGACGGCGAAATTGATGAAGCCATAGATGATTATAAGACATCAATTAAATTCTATGCTACCGCAAAAGCGCATACATTTTTAGGCCATGCATACAGCCTTAAAGGGGAGTATGAATCCGCAATCAGCGAGTGTAAAAAGGCAATAACATTGAACCCTGAATACGGCGATTCATATTACGATATCGGTATTTACCTTTTAAATCTTGGGTTTCCTAACAGGGCAATATCATGGTTTGAAAAAGCCGCGTGCGCAAATGACTATGAGCCAAAACATTTTCCTTTTTATAATCTGGGAAAAATCTATGAAAAAAAATATGAATGGCTGAAAGCGATAGAATATTACAATAAAGCCCTTATACTAAATCAAGATTATGAACCTGCCCAAAATGCCGTAATTAAAATGGCAACATTATTGAATTAATCTAAAACTAACTTTAGCAATAAATCTTCGTTAAAAATTACTGATGGTGATTTTTACCAAGAGTAAAATTTTTTCTTCAAGTAATTTTTTAATACGTTGCTAAACTTTAACCTTATGCTTAAATTATAACCCTAATTTTAATTTTATTATGTTTAACATAAAGAAAATCGGTGGAGTTTAATGAAAGTACTAGATTTATTAAATAAAGACAGCATTGTGGCTGATCTCCAGGGACAAACGAAAGAAGAAGTAATTAATGAGTTAATTAATCTTTTTAAAAATGACTCTAGAGTTATAGAACTTGAAAAAGTTAGAGACGCTGTTTTGGAACGCGAAAAAATAATGTCTACCGGTGTTGGTAAAGGCTTCGCAATTCCTCACGGTAAAACAAATGCGGTTAACGATATTCTGGCGGCTTTTGGTAAAACCACCAGGCCTATCGAATACGATTCATTAGACGGCCACCCAGTTTATCTGGTTTTTCTACTTGTAGGAAAAGATAATCTAGTTAGCAAGCATATAAAACTTTTAAGCCGTATTTCGCGGATGATGAACAAAGATGAATTTAGGGAAAAATTAATTAAAGCTAAAACTTCCGACGAAATTTTAGAGATTTTCAAAAAAGAAGAAGAAAATTATTTTGAAGTGTAGCGCCTTCAATTTCATTTCTTTCATGTATTTAGACTTTTGCACCTTACTCAAATTTGAAGCATTAAAGTTTGGCTAAATCGGTGGTTTAGCCTTTATTGCATTTTACAACCAGCTTCCAAAATTTATTAAACTATGATTAAAGCAGTTACCGGAACAAAGGATATCCTACCTCAAGAAATTGTGAACTGGAAACATCTCGAGTCGATTGTTGAAGAAATATTTTCCAACTTCAATTACAAAGAAATAAGAACACCGGTTTTTGAAGAGACTTCATTATTTGCCAGAGGCATTGGCGAAGAAACCGACATAGTTGGAAAAGAAATGTACACTTTTATCGATAGGAGTGAAGCGAGTCTTACATTGAAACCTGAAATGACGGCCTCGGTGGTAAGAGCGTTTATCGAGCATTCTCTCGGAAAGCTGCAGCCTTTAAACAAACTGTATTATATTTCACCCATGTTCCGCCAGGAAAGGCCGCAGGCGGGGCGACAAAGACAGTTCCACCAGTTCGGTGCCGAAGCTCTTGGAAGCGGTTCTCCTCTACTAGATGCCGAGATGATTATCATCGCGTACAGCATTTTGCAAAAGCTTGGGTTAAAAGACCTTAGCATTAAAATTAATTCGCTCGGTGTTCCCGGTTCAAGAGAAAGCTATAAAAAAATATTAAAAGATTATCTTCAAAACTTTAAAGCCCAGCTTTCTGAAGACAGTGCAAGAAGATTTGATACAAATATTTTAAGAGTATTCGATAGTAAAGTGGAAACTGATCAGGATATCTTAAAGAGTGCTCCACTTCTAATAGATTACATTGATGAT
>DAIERC010000215.1 GCA_027347125.1 Ignavibacteriales bacterium | reverse complement strand
ATAAACATTCCGCCGATAACTGTTTCCTCGCCGTTAAGCATTACAACCCTGGTATTTGCCGAAGTTTTATTTATAATTGTGTTGTTCGGATCCGGAACAAACGAGCTTCTTTCTACGTTGATGTTAAGAAGGATGTAACTAATTCCGTCTTCTTTTATAACATGGGGCGTAACGGTAACAATAGAACCGATCGAATAAAAATTTTCAATAACATTTCCAGAAAAATCGCGATGCTTTATTGCCAGGTCTTGTCCATCCTGTAAACGCGCCTGAGTTCCGTCTAGCACGGTAATATTAGGGCTGGCAATAATCTCACCTAGATTCTGACTTTCAAAATATTTAAAAACGGCGGTTGCTTTACCGAAAAACCCGCCAAGGCTGAAATCGGATGAGGCGTTTATACTAAATTCCGAAGTTTGAGTAGAGCTGCTTGAGGAAGAACTGCTTGAGGTACTTCCGCTTGTGCCTGTGGTAGTGGAAGTTGTGGGAATACCTATTGTTCCGCCAACATTCAATCCCTGTTTGGAAAAGGCCGTCTGCCAATCTATACCTCTCTCTTTCGATTTATTAACATCTTCTTCGAAAAAGACCGCCGATATTCTAACCTCCCTGGCGTTTACAGATACGTAATTATCTTTAGTCCTTTTTTCCTGTGGTATATTAGACCTTTTTATAAAAATAGCATCCGGCGATTGCTCGTAATAAAGTCCTTCCATTTTAACCAGAAGCGTAAGGGCTTGCATGTAATTCATGTTCTGTATTTCTACCCCGATGGCCGTATCGATGCTTACTGTACTAATTATTTTTCTGCCCGAAATTTTTTCACTTACTTTGCTTATTAATTCCATAGCCTGGTTAAACGAAATTGTCGGAGACATTGTAACCAGTTCTTCAGGGTTCTGGTAACTTCGCAAAGTTTGCTGCAGATAGTTTTGGGATAAACCCTGCGAGGCAAAGAGTATTATGATTGCAAATAGTAAACTTAGTTTTTTCATAAAGAGCTCTCTTTATTGTTTTTTCTTACTCGTACCGTCTTTTTCTAACGAAAGATCTACCTTTTCAATTATTCCGCCTTTATTTAAAATAAAACTGACAATGTTATGGTCGTAATCTATTTTTGTTAAATAACCGAGATATACTTTTTGCCCTTCCCACAGCAAATAAGTGTTGCCTCTGCCGTCCGCCAGAAAAGCGCCTTCGGGTATTAAAGCAAGAAGTTTGGCGCCCTGTACATCCAGTAAGTTATCTGCGTTGGGAGGAATTTGATTTCTGATTAACGGGTAAAACACGTCGTATAAAGGAGCAGTACCTAAATTATTTTCAACGAACTTGGCTGTTGAAAACCTGTTGTCCGCCGAAAAATATACGTTAATATCGAGAATAAAACTTACAAGAAAACTGGGGAAACCGTCTTTTGTTGTTGATACCATGTTGCTGATTGTAACATTTGTAATTTTCTTTAACTCTTTGCTCTGTTCTATTGCGTATATTAAACTGTAAAGATCGTTAAAGTCGCCTCCGCCCCTAACTTTATATACATAGTAAAAAAATTCTTTGTCCTTTTTCTGCTCTACATATTCTACGTCTGTCTGAGTTTCGGTTCCGAAGTTTGCGCTTACATGGTTTATAAAGTTAAAGAAATTTATAGACGAAAGATTTTGTGGTATATTAAATTTTCTTGCGGAGAGAACCGAGTCAAGCACGTTCGATTTCCTTAACAGCGCCTGGTACTGCGCCGTAAGCTCACCGGTGTTATAATGGTTTGCATTCAACTCGACTAATTTTTTTTGTGCTTTATTTATAGTGCCGCGTTGAAAAATAAAAACATATGCCCCGCCTACTGTAAGCAGTATTAGCAGCAAACCAACAAGAGCGAGAGTATTTTTTAATTTTCTGTTCATTCCAGCTCTTTTTGAAAATTTGATATATTAAATAAGATAATAAATTTATAAGCATTTTTATCGCGCAAAGATTCAAACGTAACGCTTTTCAGTTCCGCGTATTTTAAGAAGAACGCGAAATCGGTTAGCGCGGTTTTAGAAAGAGAATATCCTTCCAACGTTAAATTTGAACCGTCATCTTTTGACAATTTTGTAATCCAAACACTTTTCTTCGCGGCTAAAAAATGAGAAATATTTGCCAGCGCTTTAGACCAAATGCCGGTTCCAACCGAAGCCGAATCCAGTATTGCCTGCGTTTGTGAAAAACCGCTAATCTTTCCTTCAAGGCTGGAGATTTGGCTAAGTATTGCCTGGTTCTGCCTCAGCAGCAAAGTTTTCTCGGCAATCTGGTCGTCCAACTGCTTAATCTCTTTTTGATTGATAAGTACTTTTAGCGTAATAAGAAAAGCGGCTATAAATAATAACGGAAGTATTGCAAAACCATGCCATGCGAATTGAAATATTTTCTGGTCTTCTTTAACGTATTTGGGAAGTAGGTTTAAACCTTCGTGAATTTTTTCCTCTTCGTCAATATAATCTATTGCCGTTGCAATAGGTATGGCGAAAGAAGATAATTTTTCACGCGTGTTTGTATCTAAACCCGAAAGATCAAGTTCTTCAAATTCAAGCTTCGAAACATTTGCCTCTGGAAAAGTACCGTAAAAAGAGAGAATTAAATTTTCGGAATCATCTTCACCGCATACTATAATGTTATCCAGCGAAGTTATTCCGCCGTTTTCCATTTCCAGTAATATCTTGGAAAAATAAACATCGTAGGTATGAAGGTTAAGCACGCCAATATCCAAAGTGGAACCGATGTGTTTTAACTTTCTTCCTTGAAGAAAAATAAGCTTGCTGTATTCTTTGCCGATATATACTATAAGCGATTGATCATCGGGGAAGAATTTTTTTCTCTTCGCAACATAATATGCAAGAGAAATTTCGGCGCTTTTTACCGAGGGTATTTTATAATATCTTCTCCCGTCGTTCTGAGCGATAGATTTAATAATTTTTAAACAGCTTACCTCGCCGCTTAAAAAAACCGCCAGCAACGATTTGTCCGATAATTCGGTGTACCCTAGATTTTCTTTATCGATGGTTACGTTTTTAGATGCCTGAATATCATTAATAATATCCTGTGTAAGCTTGGAAGTCTTTTCGGCCTTGGAGCCTTCAAAGAGATGATAATATATTGACGGCTCTGTTAACGTTGGAATAAAATTACAATTTTGCGGCGAATACGACCTGATGGCGTCGCTGATTTGCGCTATGCTGGATTTTGCCAGCTTGTTTTCCATGGATGTCGGAGTGTTAACTACTCCGTCAAGAGACGTTTCGTCTCCTTCAATTTGTAGCCCCGTAATGGAATCTTCTAAATCTAGCGATGCCTGAACAACATCATACATTGCCGCTTTCCGGACTTTTATTTTGTCCTTCTCTTTTTCGGCAACAACTATTTTTGTGTCGTTCCCTTCGCAGTATATGCATATTACAGGTTTCATTAAACCGCCGATAAAATTTGCTGAATTCTTGTTTTGTTGTTTGCGTACGCCACGGCTGTTTCAAGAGATATTTGTTTGCTTACGTATAAACGTTTTAAATCCTGCTCCATTGTAATCATACCCTGTGGGGCGCCCTGGTTTATCATCATATAAATTTCGCTGGTGTTGTTGTTCTTTATTGCGGCTTTAACACTAGGTGTAACTACCAAAACTTCTTTTGCCAAAGCTCTTTTTCCGTCAAGCGTAGGTACAAGCTTTTGAGAGATGATTCCAACCAATACATCGGCAAGGCGGTTACGAACTCTTTCCTGTTCGGCAGGATGAATTTCGGCTACAATTCTGTCTATTGATTCCACCGCCGAAGAAGTGTGAAGTGTGGAAAATACTTTATGACCCGTGTCGGTTACTTCCAGCGCAGCCAAAATTGTTTCCGGGTCTCTCATTTCACCTATTACTATAATGTCGGGGTCCTGCCTTAACGATTGTATTACGCCTTCTTTGAAAGACAAAACATCTCTGCCTACTTCCCTGTGTTTTATAATTGCCACATTAGATTTATGAACAAACTCAATCGGTGCGGCTATAATAACTATATGAGCCGGATCCATCTTATTATGCGAATCTATAATGGCATCTAGCGTGGAAGATTTTCCTGATCCGGTTATTCCCGTAACCAGCGTTAACCCGAACTTGATATAAGTATGGCTGAGCGTCTTCAAAACATTAGGGTGGAAGCCAAGGCCTTCAAGCGGGCGAACGGAAGGATTTATGGCTCTCATATTTAAAGTTAAAGTATCCATGTCAAAGTAAGCGTCGGCTCTGAACCGGACGTTAACGTTTTTTCTTTCGTACATAAAAGAATAGCTGAAATCCAGGTTCCTGTTTTCGGCCAAAGCTTTTCTTTGATTGCTGTTCAACATGTTTATTATCAATACGGCAGATTCGTCATTTGAAAATTGCGGAAGATCTTTCACTCTTTCTTTTTTGCCGTAAATCCGCATCCAGATAAAATTACCGTTGCCATGCCCGCCAAATTCAATATCGGAGGCGTCTCTCTCTATCATGCTGGTCAGGAATTTATTGAAAGCGTTATTTAACAATAACCTTTCTTCACCGCTTAATTGTTCTGTATTCTCAAGCAAGTAAATTACCCTGTCCGGTCCGTTAAGAAACTTCGGTATTTTATTTGCCACTTTAGAAAGAATATTTTTAGCCTCATCGTAAGACACTGTAACACCCAAAATTTTAATAAAAACAATTAAGGATTATTCTTGAGAAAAAAATCATTTCAATTTAATCTAAAAATCCATCCCTTGAAATAATTTTTTTATTTAATAATAAACTAATCAATCTTCCGACGTTGAAGCGAGAACTTCTTCAATTGAAGTTAAACCCAGTTTTACCTTTTCAAGGCCGGCTTCTCTTAAGTTTAAGGTGCCGTCTTTCTTTGCCTGTATGCGGATTTTTTCTTCATCTACTTCAATGCCGGATCTTACAATTATCTGCCTGATATCTTTAGTAAAATATAACGCTTCATGTATTGCCATTCTTCCTTTATAACCTGTGCCGTTACATTTATCGCATCCCTTTGCTTCGTAAACCGTATAGTTGCGCCATTCGGCAATATTTAATCCCGCCGCGTTCATCATCGGTTCATCAAAATTAACTACTTTCTTTTTGCACTCCGGGCAAAGCCTTCTTATAAGCCTTTGAGCCACAATAATGTTGATGGCATACGCAATTAAGAAAGGCTCTATACCCATTTTGTATAAACGCGCAACTGCGCTGGGCGCGTCGTTGGTGTGTAATGTAGAAAAAGTTAAGTGACCCGTGTTGGCAAGTTTAATTGCTATCTCGGCTGTTTCCCTGTCTCTCATTTCGCCCACAAGCACAATATCGGGGTCATGCCGTAATATAGAACGAATGGCTTGTTCAAAATTCATTTTATAGCCTATCTTAAGCTGGCGCGCGCCCTCGATAACGTATTCAACAGGGTCTTCTACGGTTAGTACGTTTACGGTAGGATCTATAACCTGGTATAACGCGGCAACCAATGTTGTGCTTTTTCCGCTGCCGGTAGGGCCGGTAAGAATAACCATACCATGCGGCTGATTAATCGCCTTGGTAAATGAGTCTTTAGAATATCCGCTTAGCCCCAATTTCTCTAGATCTTTTATAACTTTTCTATCGTCAAGAATTCTTATTACAACGCTTTCAAATTTATTTTTTAATTCGGTTCCCACCATTGGAAGCACGGAAACACGAAACCTTATTATGTGGCCGTCAATTTCGCGCTGTATAAAACCATCCTGAGCTTTTTCTCTTTCGAATCTATCCATTCCTTTAGAGCGGTCTTTTACAACAGCAACAACAGCTTCGGGCAAAGTGTTTTCCTGTACATGCCACGGTTGAAGGTTACCGTCTATTCTGATAATAATTTCCGTACGGTTGCCGGATTTGGGAACAAAGTGAATATCGCTTGCACCTTTTCGAACGCCTTCTACAAGCGCTCCTTCAACAAGATTAATTAATGCGCTTTTATTAATTTCGGCATCAAGCGCTTCTTCATCGAGCGAACTTTCGTCTTTCTCTATTTCAATTTCGGTGTCCGCCTCTTCCATCATTTTAAGGTATACGTTTTCCGGCGGAAGAATAATGTGAATTAATTTATCGTAATCTTTTTTGCGGATATAAATAACTTCATATTTTTTTGCGTTTAAGCCAAAAGCTATTTTGGGTATATTCCTGTCGGTTGGATCTATGGCGGCAAGTATCAGCTTGTCTTTAATCCTTTCATCGTACATAAAAGGAATTACTTTATGGTCTAGCATTTGAGTTTTTAACTGCTCTACCGCGCCGTTGATCATTTGTTTTATCGAGTCAAGTCTTTCATGCGGAATTTCTTCCGGGCGCAGGTCTAGTTCTCTAAAGGCGTATAAAATTGCGACTTCTCTAAAAATAGTATCATGATCGTAATTAAAATCTTGAACTAAAATTTGCGCAAGGTTTCTTTTTATTTTGCTTTTATCATTCGCTTTAGCGGTTAATGCTTTTTCAAGCATCGCCGTATCGATTATTCCTTTTTTAAAAAGCAAGTAACCGATTTTATCTGTCATTTCAAGATTGGTATCAATCATGCTATATTTCTCTCAATAATAGTATTGCTAGACATTCCTGGTGTCTTTGGATGAATTGTTGCCGTTTCGGCCGAAACAAGCGTTAACAAAATCATCACTATCATAATTATCATCGCAATAAATAGCTGGATCATTTCAATAAAATTTTTAAGCTTATAAACGGTTTCACTCTCGTAGTAATTAGCCAGTTGAAGTGAGGTGTTTTTAATTGTTCCCGTTTCTTCACCGGAATGCAGGCGGGCAAGCGCGGTGTCGGTAAATACGCCGGTTGCCTCAAATGCTTCGGTTATACCCGTACCCTTTTTTACCATTAATGGAATGGCTATGTTTTTTATCCGGTCTTCAAAATATTTATTGCCGGTTGCCTCGGCGGCTATTTTTATCGGTTCAATGCTTTCGGCCGAGCCGCTATACAAGGTGTAAAACACCCGGCAGTAAACCTCTATAACTGTTTTGTGAATTAGGTTTCCAAGTACGGGAATTTTTAAAAGATATTTGTCCATTAAAAATCCTCCCCTTTTGGTTTTGGCAAACCGCCAAATTATAATAGGAGGCAAAATGGTAACCAATGTAACAAGAACTCCGTTGTTAAGTAAGAAGTCGCTTATCTTAAGAGTAAAGGCGGTCATCGGGGGCAGCGGAATTTTGAACTTAACAAACAACTTGGCTGTTTCGGGAAAAATATATCCCACATAAAAAAGCACCGCAAGAAAAAGCACAAATAATGTTACGGCGGGAGTAATTAATGCGCTCTTTAAATTTTTCTTAAACTCCTGTCGTCTTTCAAGAAACTTAGCGGTGGCTTTATAAATTTCAGCCATGTTTCCGCTTTTGGATGCGAGGCCAAGCATATAGGCGGAAAATTTACCGAACACACCCTGGTACTTTAAAAAAGTAGCCTCGCTGTCGGCTCCTTTTTTAAGGTCGTTATTAATTTCTTTTAAAGTTTCTTTTAAGGTTTTATTCTGTGTGTCATTAATTAAAAGGGTAAGTATTTCGCTGTAAGGTAATTTTTGCTCCAGAAGTTCCGCGCTTATTTTTACAAAGGTTACAATTTCCGCGTTAGGCGGGGCCATGCGGAAATCCAATAATTTCTTATTAACCGAAATTACCTCGAAGCCCATGCGTGTAAGGGCGTCTTCAACTTCTTTTTTGCTGTAAGCTTTTTGTTCGCCCGATATTGGTTTTTCTTTTCCTCTTCTTACACGGTACAGGTAAGTAATTTTTTTATCTATCTTTTTTATCTTTAACTGGTTCTTTTCGGCAAGGCGATAGATTTTCCTTTTGGCATCTTTTACCGTTTCGGCGGATATAGAGCCGTTTAATATTTGCTCGTTAACTTTTTGTGCTGTAAACTTAAATTCTACCATTCAAAAAGATTCCCAATCTTTTAAGAAAGCCTCAATATGCCTTTATATTATTTCGAATAATTAAAATAACTCATTTAAATAAAATTAAAAAGGCTAGCAACAGCAATATTATTAGCTAGCCTTTAAAACATATTTTGTGATGAAATCTTTTTAGTGTGTTATATATGTTTTTACGATACTTGGAGTAACACCTATTTTAGCTGTCACATAATTAGTTCCATCTGCTAGTTCAGTACCAACACCCTGTATTTGTACTGAATCTACGGTACCGGTGGATGATATTGTATAAACACCGTTTGCTGTTGTATCCAATGCCGGTGGAATTGTCCATCCTACAAAGCTATTTCCGCCACCGCCCATGCTGGTTGGTTTTTTATAATATTGTTGTGCCATAGCGGCAAGGTTGTTTAAATCGGAAACTACACCGTCCCGGTTTGATGAAATCGCATTTGCGTTAAAAAGATTGATACCAACTACTATTGCGATACCCACAACGATAACGCCAAGTACGATTAAAAGAAGTTGTTGTTGACCCATTTTAGTTCTCCTATGGTTTATGAATTGAAATTGTTATTCCGTTTTTATTTTGGTTTTTTACGGCTAACAATATTGTTTATTTTAATATATTACATACGTTTTATATTCTTTTGGAAAAACAGTAGTTCTTACTTTTACTGAATCATTTCCCGTAACAATTTCATTACCTGTCCCTATTATTACAACACTATCAGAATAAACCGATGCGAAATAAGTTCCGCTTCCAGTAAGTTTTAATTCACCAGGAACATCCCATCCGGTAAATGAATTTCCGCCGCCGCCAAAACTTGCAGGTTTTTTATAATATCCCATAGCCATTTCAGCAAGACTTATACACTCATTTGTCACGATATTCCTTTTAGAATCTATTGCGTTCTGCCTAAAAAGTACTATTCCCATATAGATTGCAATACCAACAACTATTACTCCAAGAATAATTAATAATAATTGCTGTTGTCCCAAATTTCATCCTTTTTTTATTTACTAATGCCAAAATTGCTGCCAAAAAATTAAACCGCTAAAATACAATGGCTTAACATCGCTCACTTAAACGCAATAATACTACGGGTAAATTTTACCGGTAATTTATACCGTTTCGGTAGTTATTACAACACTTAAAGAACGTCCAAATTAGATTGATGTTAATTCCTTCCGGGCTTCATCATTTTTGGTAAGGCTTATTACTATAAAGATTGTGCCAATTCAATATTGGGCGTATTTTGTAAGAATATTGAAGCTCACTAACGTTAAAAAATCCGCGATGGTAATATTTACCGGTAATTGTAACGGATAAACTTTCTCAAATAATTTTCGAAATATATAATGAAAAGTTTAATCTCAGAATGTTATATTATCTCACTCTGAAACGATAGTTGTTGATGTTTTGCTGGAATATTGAATATTTTAGCAACAAAAGAATAGCATAATTTTTGAATCCATATTATAGATTTTAAACTCTTTGTTTTTACGTCAAGATATTTCTTATGATAAATTTTATCGCGCTGCATTCAAAATTCAACATTCATAATTCAAAATTGTGGCTTGCCCCTGGAAGATATAGTGTATATAAAGGAGCAGTTAATTTATGAACGGCTCGCAAATGGTTTTGGTTATCGGGGCAATTATTATTTTCGCTTTCTTAGCGCTTAGCATCAATAACTCGCTTAGCAATACCGCCGGGCAATCTGCCAATGCTGAATACATATCTATGGCAACCAACCTGGGGCAAAGCATTATTAATAAAGTAAGCACAAAAGCATTTGACCAAAAAACAATTAATTTTCCCGCTTACAGCAGCAGTGTATTAACTCCGGTTGATTCTTTGGGGCCGGACCCTAGCGAAACCTCTGCAAGTTTTAATGATGTGGACGACTATAATAATTTTGATACTACTATTAACACAGCAAGAACCGGTGTTTTTAATCTGCATGTTGGTGTTAGTTATGCGAATGAAAATAATTTAACACAAATTTCAAATGTACCTACTCGTACCAAAAGGATAGAAGTAAAAATTACCAACCCGTTTTTTAAGTCTGACGGAGAGAAACGGGATACCGTAAAAATGTATTATTATAAAAGCTACTAATTATGAATCAAATTCTTGATATTGTTGGGTCATATATTATCGGTGGAGTGGTGCTTTTAATGATTTTGGGCATGATATACTTCTTTAATAATAGACGGCAAGAAACAGTGTATTCGCAGTTAGATCAATATTCCATTATGGAAGTCGGCAATATTATTGAAGATGATCTTAATAAGATTGGGTACGGCATGTCATCTTCAGATGGAGATAAATTAGTTAGTATTGATTCTACTTCCATAATATTTCGGGGGGATTTGGATCTCAATAAGGTAATCGATACGGTTCAATACTCACTTATTCAGCAAGGCTCTAATAAATATTTGCAAAGAAGAGATTATAACGGAAAAGTTACAGTCTGGACGTTTCCGGTAAAAAGTTTTAATTTAATATTTCATACAAGCTCCGGTGGAGCAACCTTAAATAAATTGCTTACAAAAAGTATTTTGGTAAAAATTGAAACCGAAGACAGCAACGTGGATAAAAGCATCTCGCAAAACAATGTTGGTGCTTCATGGCAAAGAGAGTTTTACCCGCAAAATTTTTAGTTATTATTAAGGATAGTTTATAATGGGAAGAATGTTAATGATATTGGTTACCGGCATGGGAATACTTTTCTCAATGGCAAATATCGGTATAAATAACAGCAATGTTTCAATGGTTAATAATGCGGTCATCCAATACGACGTTGCACAGGCAAAAAACCTGGCATCTAGCGCCGTTGAAATTGCCATGAAAAATTTACAATCCGAAGCTGCATATACCGGTTCTAACAATATTGTAATGAACGGCG
>DAIERC010000165.1 GCA_027347125.1 Ignavibacteriales bacterium | reverse complement strand
GCGGCGGGACATGATGTCTTTGTTGCCGGTTCTAATCCTCCCGCCGAGGATTGTTACCAGGCTGTCAGGAAAACATCTCTCAAAATTATTAAGGATAATCACTATAAGCATATTGAATACCTGATGGAAAGCGGTTCTCATTTTATATTAAATGAAACACAAAGTCATTTTGATGAAATAAAAATCATATCGATGTTTTGCGCTAAAAATAATATTCCTTTTGTTATGAGTTTGTTTACTGATGAAGATTTAAAATTACTTTCAGGTGAAAAGATAACTGAGGTGATAAAATATTTGTTCGACTTTGATCCGATCGCTATTGGCGTCAATTGCGTAATGCCTGGTACTTTTTTAAAATATTATAACAAAAGTTCTCTTAGCTTTAATTGGGGTACATATTTGAATTGCGGCAGCGGTGATTTCCGCGATGAAAATATTTCATGCGGTATTTCACCGGAAAATTATGCAGGCATTGTAAACCATTTACTAAAAAAGCAACCTTCATTTGTAGGCTCATGCTGTGGTTCTACTCCAAAACATACTAAAGCAATAAAGAAATTGTTGGATGAAAAAATTAGAAATTAAGGCGTCCGCCAAAATTAACTTCGGACTTAACATTGTTGCCCGGAGAAACGATGGCTATCACGATATAGAAACTGTATTTTACCCTGTAAATTTGTTCGATATACTTACGTTTACACCGGCTGATAAATTTTCTTTTTCATGCTCAAATCAAGAAGTACACAACGCATCAAATAATTCCGTGGTAAAAGCCGTTAATCTTCTTGAGGATTTGTGCAGCAAAAAATTGGATGTGAAGATTGAACTGGAAAAGAATATTCCTATCGGGGCGGGTATGGGTGGCGGAAGTTCTGACGGCGCGACAACGCTTCTAGCTTTAAATGAGCTTTTTAATCTTTGCGTGGATAAAACAAAATTATCTGAACTTGCTCTTCAAATAGGTTCCGATGTTCCATTTTTTATACAACCCGTTCCTTCGTTTGCAACTTCAAGGGGTGAGAAATTACTCCCGGTTAAATTTGAAATACCCTATCCGGTGTTGATTATAAATCCTGGAATTCACATATCTACTAAATGGGCGTATGAAAATATTATACCGCAGAAACCGGACGTAAATTTGTTCGAGGTATTGAATAAAGATAAGATCGATTTTGCTTCGCTAAAGAATTTGATAACAAACGATTTCGAGCAAGTAGTCTTTCCGCAACACCGCGAGATAAGAGAATTGAAAGATGGGTTGTATAAAAGCGGAGCATTGTTCTCTTTAATGACCGGAAGCGGCTCAACCGTTTTCGGTATATTTGAAAATACCAAAACCGCGAAAAAGGCTAAACTAAACTTTCCTCCTGAGTATTTTTCCTTCATACATGAAGAATTAGTTTAATATGCTATTATTATCTTTTGATAATTGCATATAATCATCTTAAATACATCAAATTAGCTAACCGTACCCTCTATAATTTCTACATAGTTTTTCGATGCATTTATGTTTGCCATTATGCCAAATGGAATTGTGATGTTTTCTTTTATATGCCCGTGTTTGAAGTTATATACAACCGGTACATCTAATTTTCCAAAATAATCGCTTATCACTTCCCCCAAAGTTAATGTCTTTTTGGACGGGTCAGTCTCATTACAATCTGTAAATGCTCCCAATATTGCCCCGTTTATTTGAGATAAAATTCTTGAAAGTTTAAGTTGATTTAACATCCTATCAATTCTATAGGGCAATTCTCCGGTTTCTTCCAAAAATAAAATCTTATCTTTCATTGACGGTAGAAATTCTGTTCCGACTAGCGACGTTATTAAGGAAAGATTTCCTCCGGCCAATCTTCCTTTTGAATTACCGTTAGTAATGTGAAAAATTTTCTCGTCACCCGGCGGATCGACCTTTCCAAATTTCTTATTGGAAGTTAACAACGCCCAAAACATTTCTTCCGTAAAGGGATTTATATCATCGGCGAAATCAACCGCAAGCATGGGACCTGCAAAACTAACCATGCCTGTCTTTTCCAAAAATGCTAGTTGAAGAGCGGTTATATCACTGTAACCGACAAATATTTTGGGATTGTGTGCAACAAGTTTATAATCGATTTTATCTAAAATGCGAGGACTTCCGTAACCGCCTCTAACACAAATAATTGCTTTTATTTCTTTTTTCTTGAACATATAATGAAGGTCTTCAAGTCTTTCTTCATTACTGCCCGCAAGATAACCGTATGATTTACCAACATTTTTCCCAACCTCAACTTTGTAGCCTAAGCCCTCTAAATATTTTACTCCGGAATTAATTTTTGTTGTATCCTCAGGAGAGGAAGCAGGAGAAATAATACCAATTAAATCTCCTTTGGAAAGTTTTTGAGGTTTAACAATTTTCATATTTCCCTTTTAGGTTGTTGGTAGTTGATAAAAAATTGGATAAATTTAAGAAATCAACTTATCTATTACAACTATTATTTCTGTTTTTATTAGGGATTTTTATGGATAGAAAGCAATCTGAAAATAAGCTAAGAGCTAAAATAAAAAAGATAAAACTCGTATTAACTGATAACGACGGCGTCTTAACCGATACCGGCGTTTATTATTCTGCCAATGGCGAAGAATTAAAAAAATTTTCAATTAGAGACGGAATGGGCATAGAAAGGCTTCTTTTAATCGTTAATATTAAAACGGGTATCATAACAGGTGAAGTATCCGGCAGCGTAAAAAAACGCGCAGAAAAGCTTAATATCGATGATTTGTACCTCGGTGTAAAAGATAAAGTAAATGTGCTTAACGAAATTTTAAGTAAGCATAATATAAAAGAAGAAAATATTGCTTACATTGGTGATGATGTTAATGATACCGGAATTATTAAAAAAGTAGGACTATCTGCCTGTCCGGCGGATGCAATGCCTGAAATTAAAAAGATAGTTGATTATATCTGCAAACATGAAGGCGGAAACGGTGCTTTCAGGGATTTTGCGGAGTTAATAATTAAATATAATAAGCTAAAAATCTAAAGATATTTCAAATGCACTCAATCTCCTCTTTGTTTTATTCATTTCTGCTCAAATAATATTCTGTTATAACCGGGTATTTATTATTAAAAGACTTTTAATGTGTGATTTTCCAAATATTTTATCAAAACTTTCTTTCCCTTTCTCTTTTAATTATTGTTTTGAAGTGTAATTATTTTACCAATTACCGGTTTAAAATAAAACGGTTATTTATTTGCTTTTTGAATTACCATACTAATAATTATGTGCCAATACCGGTTGCTAAAGATCACTCAAACGTATATATATACATTATTATTGCGGTATTATTTAATTAAAGAAATTATTTTGTATTCTTATACATTTTCATATTGACAAAAACTTTCCGATTCATTATGTTTACAGCCAATGAAACAAATGATTAAACATATCGAAAATATTAATTCTGTCCCGGGCTCAGATTTTTCTTTTGAGCCGGTCAGATCAATTTACCCGCGCCGCCCCCTTATGGGGTAATAAATTTCATTTTCAAATAGCATAGGTTCTACTCATTTTTTTATAAACAAATTTTTTAAAGGAAATTGCTATGATTTCTATAGGAATTATTGGTGGCAGCGGTTATACGGGAAAAAAATTATTACAATTTTGCGAAAATCATCCGTTCATAAAAGATTATAAAGTTTATGCAAATAAATCGGCAGGACAAAATTTATCCCAAATTTTCCCCGATTTAGTCGATCAGATTACGGATTCAAAAATTGAAAGCGCCGAAAATATTTCGGCCGACCACGATGTTTACTTTGTTGCCTTGCCCCACGGTGAAGCCCTGAATATTGTGCCTGCTTTGTTTTACGCCGGCAAACAAATAATTGACCTTGGAGGTGACTTCAGGCTTGATGATAAAGACGAATATCAAAAATGGTATCATCTCGAGCATTCTTCACCGTTCTTGCTCTCAGAAAAAGTATACGGGCTGGCGGATTATTATACAACCGATTACGCTAATAAAACTTTAGTTGCAAACCCCGGATGTTACCCTACTGCAACTTTATTATCGCTTCTGCCTTTAGTTGAAAATTTCAAGAACGAAATTCTTTCTGTAAGCACAATCGCTTACTCGGGAACAAGCGGCGCGGGAAAAACTCCCAAACAGGAATTATTGCTTTCAGAGATGGATGGAAATGTTTCGGCTTATAATGTAAACAAACACAGGCATCAACCGGAGATATTGCAAGCTTTAACCAAACACGGTTTTAATTCTTCATTTTCATTTACTACCCATCTTCTTCCTATTGCGGTTGGAATTTACGCAACAACATCTGTTCATTTAAAAAATGCGATCAATGAAAAAGATTTAAAAAATATTTATGAGTCGATATATCATTCATCCACTTTTGTAAGATTGAGAGACGTTCCTCCTAATTTAAGCTGGGTTGTAAATACTAATTACTGTGATATCAACATTTCGGTAAAAGATAATGTTTTGATTATCACTTCCGCCATCGACAACCTGATCAAAGGCGCATCCGGACAGGCTTTTCAGAATATGAATAAGCTTTACGGCTGGGATGAAAGCCTTGGATTAAAAAATCAAGGAGCAAAAAATGTTTCGGTTTATTGAAAACGGATCCGTTACATCTACAAAAGGTTTTAAAGCCGCAGGAATTTTTTGCGGAATAAAAAGGAAAAGAAAAGATCTGGCTTTAATCTATTCAAGTCTGCCGTGCACTACCGCCGGAACATTTACTTTAAATAAAGTTAAAGCCGCTCCGTTGCTTTTATCTCAAAGCATTGTACTAAAAAACAAAACATCAAAAGCCGTAATTGTTAATTCCGGAAACGCAAACGCGTGCACCGGTGAAGAAGGATATAAAGATGCAATAACTATGCAAACTTGGTGCGCCGAAAAACTCAATTTGAAACCGTCTGAAGTGCTTGTAAGTTCAACGGGAGTTATAGGCCAAAGAATGCCGATGGACACTTTGAAAAAAGGAATTGAAGATATTGTCCCGCAGTTATCCGAATGCGGAGGTATTGACGCTGCCGAAGCAATAATGACAACAGATACAAAAATAAAATCGTTTGCCGTAAACATTTCTTTATCAAAAGGAAATGTAACATTGGGCGGAATTGGTAAAGGCAGCGGAATGATTGCCCCGAACATGGCAACCATGCTTGGGTTTTTATCAACCGATGCCTCAATTGAAAAAAGTTTACTTCAAAAACTACTTTCGGAAGCCGTGCAGGTTTCTTTCAACAAAATTTCTGTTGACGGTGAAACAAGTACAAACGATATGGTAATCTTGATGGCTAACGGAGCGGCCGAAATAAAAATAGAAGATGACTCGGCTGATTGTCTTTCCTTCAAAGAGGCTTTAATCGCTATCTGCAAAGAGATGGCAAAATCTATTGTGTCCGATGGCGAAGGCGCTACAAAATTAGTTACAATAAAAATTAAGAACGCAAAATCTTCTAAAGACGCTAATCTGGTTGGAAAATCAATAGCTAATTCTGCTCTGGTAAAAACAGCCATTCACGGCGCCGATGCAAACTGGGGACGAATTTTAAGCGCGGCAGGCCAAAGCGGCGCCGATATTGACCCCGCAAAAGTTTCTATTAGTTTTGATGATCTTCCCGTTCTGCTACCTGAATATGAGTTGCGTTTGAATGAAGAATCTGCGTCCAAAATTCTTTCACAAGCGGAGTTTTGCATTAACGTAGATCTCGGCCAGGGCTCTGAAGAATGCACATGGTGGACATGCGATTTATCCGAAGAATACGTAAAAATTAATGCCGACTATAGAACTTAAGATGGAATTAAAATCAAGATCGCATTATTAAAATTAAGCGGAAAAACATTAAACGATTTATTATTAACCGATAAATGGATTAACTCCATATCCATTATTCAATCGAACTTTGACGGCTTGATAATAGTTCATGGCGCCGGTAAAGATATTACCGAGTGGTCTAATAAACTTGGCTTAAAAAACGAATTTGTTAACGGCCACCGCGTAACAACTAAAGAACAGATGGATGTTGTTGCGGCGGTTCAGGCAGGAATGTTAAACTCTAAAGTTGTAGCAAGGTTAAATTCTTTAAACATCGAGTCGGCCGGCTTTACCGGTATAGACAGAGGTACTTTCACCGCACAATATCTCGATAAAAATTTGGGATTTGTGGGCAAGCCAGTTTTATCCGGATCTACTCAGTGGATTTTGGACCTGATAAATAAAAATGTTGTTCCGGTCTTTTCAAGCGTATGTATGAATGCCGAGGGCGATTTAATGAATGTTAACGCCGACCTTTTTGCGGAAACTTTAGCGCTATCGGTATCGGCAGATACTGTCTTCTTTGCTTCGGATGTTGACGGAGTTATTCTAAACGGGAAGGTAAAAAAATCTCTTTCCGAAGATGAAATCTTAAAAGGAATTGAAGCCGGTGATATTACCGCAGGCATGGTACCTAAATTAACAAGTTGTATTGAATTGCTTAATAAAGGTCTTCATAAAATCTGGATCGGCTCTAATATAGAAACTACTTCATTATCAAATTCCGGAGAAAATAATTTACACGGAACTTGGATTACTACAAAACACGAAAGCGAATATGAATTACTCAGGACTGCTTAATACTTATTCCCGCTACCCTGTTGAGTTTGTTAAGGGTGAAGGTGCGTACTTATACGATACCGAAGGTAAAGAATATGTGGATTTTCTTTGCGGCATAGCTGTTACCGGGTTTGGTCATAATCACCCAGATATTAAAAACGCGGTTCAAAAACAACTGGACGGGTTTTGGCATGTTTCAAATTTATATCATTCCTCGGCGCAGGAATCTTTGGCAAAAAAATTGGCAGAGCAATCAGGTTTGAATTATGTCTTCTTCAGCAACTCCGGAACCGAAAGCATTGAAGCGGCAATAAAGTTTGCAAGAAAATTCGGTAAAGAGAAATACGAAATTATAACTACGCTAAACAGTTTTCACGGAAGAACATTTGGAAGTCTTTCGGCTACAGGGCAGTACAAATTCTGGGAGGGTTTTGCGCCGCTCGTACCCGGTTTTAAGCATGTTGCGTTTGGCGAGATTGAAGCAATTGAAAACGCAATAACAGACAACACCGTTGCGGTTTTGATTGAAACCATTCAGGGTGAAGGCGGAGTAAATGTTCCTCCTTCGGGTTATATAAAAAAGTTGCGGGAGCTATGCACGGCAAAAGGCATTCTTCTTATTATCGATGAAGTGCAAACAGGCATGGGCAGAACCGGTAAGTTTTTTTCATACCTTCATCATGATGTTATTCCTGATATTGTTGCGACCGCAAAAGGTATTGCAAATGGGATTCCGTTAGGTGCAACAATCTGCTCCAAAGAAGTTGCCGATGCAATAAAACCCGGAAACCACGGCTCAACATTCGGAGGCAATCCGCTGGCAATTGCGGCTGCTAATGTAGTTGCGGATTTATTAAATGAAAAAACATTGGCTTCAATACAAGATTCAGGTAAGATTTTAATGGACGGCCTGCACGGTCTTCATATGAATGAAATAAAGGAAATTAGGGGCAAAGGCTTAATAATAGGCGTTGAGATGCAAAACGGTTTTTCCTCGAAAGACATCGCTTCGGCAATGCTAAAGCGGGGAGTTCTAATCGGTACATCGGGTGATTCCGTAATTAGGCTCTTACCTCCTTTCATCATAACAGAAAAAGAGATTTCAAAATTTCTGCTGACTTTTAGAAATGTTGTCTCGGACATGTCTGTTCAGAAGAATTAATTTTTTATAACTAATAAATGGTGTAATAATGTCTGCTAAATTAAGAAGACTCAACAGAATTAAAGAACTGCTGAACAGTAAAGTGATAACTTCACATGAAAACCTCGTTCGTCTTTTATCTGATGAAGGGGTTCAGGTAACTCAAGCTACGTTAAGCCGCGATTTTGCGGAGCTTGGCGTAATACGTACGTTTACCGAAAACGGCGCCCGTTATATACTGGATGCGCATGAATCGGGTAAACAAATTGCCAAACTAATCGGTTTTGAAATATTAAGCGTTGAAAATAATGAATCGCTGGTTCTTATAAGAACGCTTGCCGGAAGAGCGCCCGGTATTGCGCATTTTATAGATAGATTAAACAACCCGGAAATATTGGGTACGGTTGCAGGCGACGATACTGTACTTGTAATTCCAAGTTCAATTAAACATATACCCAATCTTGTTTCAATGGTAAAAAGAATGATGGTGGAACAAGCAGGTTGATGAAAGAAAAAAAGGAGACGAAAAAATGTTAAAGAAAAAAATAGTTGTTGCTTATTCCGGGGGTTTGGATACTTCCGTAATGGTAAAATGGTTAAGCGAAAAGTACAATGCGGATATTATTACGGCTACTGGTTTTTTGGGCCAGGTAAAAGAAATTGAAGGAGTAAAAGAAAAAGCTGCCCAAACCGGTGCGGTAAAATCTTATGTGCTCGATCTGAGAGAAGAATTTATTACTCAATATGTTTGGAAGGCTCTTAAGGCCGGTGCGCTGTATGAAGGTGCTTACCCGATGGCGACAGCAATCGGCAGGCCGCTCCTTGCAAAGATGCTTGTTGATATCGCCGTAAAAGAAAATGCCGATACAGTTTCGCACGGATGCACAGGCAAAGGAAATGACCAGGTAAGGTTCGAGGTTGGTGTCCAGGCTCTTGCTCCGCAGCTTGATATTATTGCCCCGCTAAGGCTTTGGGAATTCAAAAGCCGCGAAGAAGAAATGGAATATGCAGTAAAGCATAATATTCCTATCAAGGCTTCAAAAGATAATCCTTATTCAATCGATGAAAACCTTTGGGGCATTGCTATTGAATGCGGCGTGCTGGAAGACCCAACAGCTGCTCCGCCTGAAGACGCTTATCAAATTACCACTAGCCCGCAGAACGCACCCGATAAGCCTGCAACCATTACAATCGGTTTTGAAAAAGGAATTCCGGTTACCTTGAACGGTACCGAGCTGAATCCCGTTGAACTTGTTTCGCAATTGAGAGACCTAGGCGCGGCATACGGAATAGGAAGACTCGATTTAATTGAGAACAGGGTTGTGGGTATAAAATCAAGAGAAATTTATGAAGCGCCTGCGGCAATAATTCTTCATACAGCTCATTCGGAACTTGAAAGACTTGTACTTGACAAAGAAACTTTTAGATATAAGCAGGATGTTTCAAATAAAATTGCTAATTTAATATACGACGGTTTATGGTACTCTCCCCTGTTCAACGCTTTAAGCGCATTTGTAGATTCAACACAGGAGAATGTTACCGGCGAGGTAAAGCTTGAACTGTATAAAGGCAATATCAAAACTTTATCAAGAAGCTCTCAATACAGCCTTTACAACAAGAAGCTTGCAACATACACAGTTGAAGATACATTCGACCATAAAGCATCGGAAGGCTTTATTAAAATATACGGGTTGCCTTACAAAACCTTGTGCCATGTTAAAAATCAATCGAATGAAGAGGTTACTGCCTGATGTTATGGGGCGGAAGATTTAAAGAACAACTTAATGAAAAAGCATTAAGATTTTCTTCGTCTTTAAAAGTTGATATCAACTTAATTCTTGAAGACATTGAAGGAAGTAAAGCTCATGCCGGAATGCTTTCTAAAGTTGGCATTATCTCCGCTAACGAAGCTGAAAATATTATTGCCGGGTTAGATAAGATTAAAGACGACTGGCAAAGCAAAACATGGGCGCCGGACGAAAGTAAATTTGAAGATATTCATTCTGCGGTTGAAGCTAGATTATATGAAATAATCGGCGAGACCGCAGGAAAACTTCATACGGGCAGAAGCAGAAACGACCAGGTTGCTACAGATATAAAATTGTGGATTAAGAACGCTTCTTATGCAGTACTCGAACAGATTAAAAATTTACAGCTAACACTTCTGAATATTTCGGAAGAACATACCGAAACAATTATTTCCGGCTACACCCACCTTCAAAGAGCACAGCCTGTTTCTTTAGCGTTTCACATGCTTGCTTATTTCGAGATGCTTGAAAGGGATAAGACAAGATTTCAATTTGTTATTAAGGCTTCAGATGAATCCCCGCTCGGTTCAAGCGCTCTCGCAGGCTCAACACTTCCGCTTGACAGAAATTATACGACCGCTTTTTTAGGCTTTAATAAGTCAACCGAAAACGCTCTTGATTCTGTTTCCAACCGTGATTTTATTCTCGATTTTCTTCACGCGTGTTCGGTAGGAATGATGCACTTAAGCAGGCTTTCCGAAGAAATTATTATATGGTCCACTTCAGAATGGAATTTCTTAAAGCTTGGCGACAGCTTTACTACCGGCTCTTCTTTAATGCCGCAAAAGAAAAATCCAGATATGGCCGAACTAATCAGGGGCAAGACAGGAAGAGTTTATGGCAATTATATAGCGCTGGCAACAACAATGAAGTCTCTTCCGTTAAGTTATAACCGCGATCTTCAGGAAGATAAGGAACCGCTGTTTGATTCTTATTTAACATACGGAGATTCTCTCGAAATAATGAACGGTATGCTGAAGTCGGCAAGTTTTGATTCTGGAAAATTTTCTTCCGAATTAAAAGGCGATTTTTCACTTGCAACCGATTTGGCCGATTGGCTCGTGTTAAAAGGTGTTCCTTTTAGAGAGGCTCATCATATTGTAGGTGAAGTGGTGCGTAAACTTGAAGACGAAGGGAAAAATTTTTCCGATGCTTCTGTTGAATTTTTAAAAGGAATTAATTCTGTATTTGATGAAAGCGCAATTGAGTGTTTTAA
>DAIERC010000158.1 GCA_027347125.1 Ignavibacteriales bacterium | reverse complement strand
TTTGTGGGTTGTAGAAGTAACAACATCGCAATAAGGCAGCGGATTGTTCAAAAGACCTTTAGCAATTAGGCCGGCAGGATGCGCCATATCGCACATTAAAAATGCGCCTACCGAATCTGCAATTTGCCTAAACTTCGCATAATCCCATTCGCGCGAGTATGCGCTTGCGCCGGTAATAATTAATTTTGGTTTTTCTTTTTTGGCCAAATCTTCAATTAGATTGTAATCTAGAACCTTTGTTTCCCGGTTTAATGTGTATCCGGCGGCCTGGTATAAGTTACCCGAAAAGTTTACAGGCGAACCGTGCGTAAGATGGCCACCGTGGGCAAGACTAAGCCCAAGAAACTTATCACCCGGTTTTAATAAAGTCATCAGTACAGCCATGTTTGCTTGAGAACCGCTATGCGGCTGTACGTTGGTGTACTCTGCGTCGAACAATTTTTTCAATCGTTCCCTGGCAATATTTTCAGCCAGATCCACATATTCGCAGCCGCCGTAGTATCTTTTGCCCGGATAGCCTTCGGCATACTTGTTTGTTAATACGGAACCGGCAGCTTCCAATACTGCGGGACTAACAAAATTTTCAGAGGCAATAAGTTCCAGCTTATCCTGTTGACGTTTGGTTTCCTTTTGTAAAACGTCGAATATTTCGCCGTCATTCTTTAAGTAATTATACATATTATTTTGCCGCTCAAATATCTTTTTAATAAAAATGAAGAACTATTTAAGGTCATAAGAAATTAGGTAGTAAAAATAAAGCAATTTTAGGAAGGATAAAAGTGCATTGCAACAAAGATGCGTATTTATTAATTAACAAAAGTTCCGCTTAGCTGATAGCGAAACCTTTGTTAAAAATATTTTAATCTAGTATGCCCGTCTTAAAAACCAAACATCACCCAAGTTAATGCCCAGGTTAAAAGTGAATACGTTTTCTTTAACCAATCCGGAACTTGTGGTACCTCTTAAAGCATATTGAAAATCAAGGTCCAAAAAATTAGCATAACTTATAGGTATGGACATACCGCCCGAAACAGCTACTTGATTAATACCGGTATTATTAATCTTGTATTGAGTTTGCTCATAGCTCAAGCCGGCACGCCAAATAACTTGTTCCCAGAAAGTGTCCCCAAGATCTGGTATCGGCCTGTATTCAAAACCGCCGCCTAATCTAAAGGCATTTCTTAACTCATCGGATTTTGCGCCGGCGTATGAAAAATTTTCCCACGGCTGCGAAACAATATCTAAGCTTAATAAATATTTTTTACTTATAGCCAAGCTCAACCCGGCTGAAATTCTTGTAGGAATTTTCATTTCGGCAGTTCCGTTGCTCATAGTATCGGTTCTTACAGTTGACGTTGAAGTATACATCGAATCGGTTCTTAAGCTTGAAAAATAATTAAACGATACTCCCAGCCTGAATTCGGAAACATCTTTTAATTTTAACAAATTATTTAGATCCGGTGTAAGAAATCCAAAAGTGGTTCCGAGGCCGCTGGGGTTTAACGATTTTGTGTATTGAATCGAACTGCTTGTGCCGCCTAAAATTTCCGAATTCGAAGTGTAGTTTAACTTACCGAAATAATAATCAAGCGTAGCGCCCAGTACTACGTCGAAAGGTAATTTATAACTGGCGCCAATAAAAGTTTTCGAAAGTCCTCCTTTACCTTCGTATGTAACCCGCGAAGTATTATTAGAACCAGCAGCACCAATGGGATTATCGTTAACAATTTTATATCCGATATTTGAATAAGGAACCATACCTATCGCGGCTCCGATGCCAAGTTCCTGGCTTATCGGAAAACCCAGCGTAAAGCCGTCTATCTGTGCATCGTCGTTATACCCGCTGGTAATGTTATCCTTAAGCGATATTCCACGATAAGAAATACCAAGATTAAATCTTGTACGGTTTAACTTGTACCATGTAGCAGGGTTAATAAGTTCCAGATTATCGGATTCAGCTAAAGAAACACCGGTTTGTCCCATTCCCATACTAATAGAAGAAAACGAATATCTTGGGTCACCTATCCCTATGCTCGAATAGACAGAGCTGCTTTGTGCAAAAGCTATGATTGGCGCACTAAGAAATAAGGTAGCAAAAAAAATTTTAATCCGGTTAATTTTCATTTTAATTTCTTGTTGTGTATATAATTTGTAATCTAGGGCGTACTGTTAAATCAGGATCATGGCTTCCTTTTATTGCGTAGAGTTCAACTCCTTCAATTAGGTCTGATGATTGAATTATAATGCCCTGGTTAATTTTATTATCTATCCATTTTTGAACCAGCGAAGTAATGTCACCTTGAATAGTACTTCCGCTTAAGCTTAAACTTACCGATTTTGAAGAATCGATTGTATTTGCCGTACTGTCAGACAGGTTCCAAAGAGTTACACCGTTGTAATATCCGGAAGGGTAATAAGAGTTTAGAGTATCAACAGTAAGAGTTAAAGTTGCCTGGTTAATAACTGCGTTGGCAGGTATTTTAGAGGCATCAAACCAAAGCTTAGAGTTTAATGTTAATCCTCCTTGCACGGCTATTTCAGTTGATTTAATTTGCGGCAGCGTACCTTTTATTACGCTGATATCCTGCACAGGAACAAAACTAATTGTATCGGAATAGACGCCTGCCTTCGAGAATACTACTCTTAGCTCCGAATACGCGCCGGTAAGAGAACTAAATGATTGAAAACCGATTATCTTTTTCGTATTTGCAGTGGGAGTAAGATAAATACCGTTTAACGCGGTATAGTTTGAGTCGATATACGCGCTCAACCATGAATCAACAAGCGATTTATCCAGAGTAAATGTTGCAACCGAATCGGTTATAATTCTGTTTGAGCTAATATCACCGGCATTATACGAAAGAGACGGCAGACTATCAGCATCAAAAGTTGTCGTTCCCCATGAACTGTTTATTTGATGAACCGTAAAATCGAAACTAGCTAAAGAATCACCGTAAGTTATAACAGGGTACAAAGCAACGCTGGCCGATTGGATAGTAACGCTTTTATCCAGGTACCCGCTTCTTATTGAGTCCGGCAGAAAGAGGAAATAATAATTCAGAAGAACCGAGCCTTGTACGTTTTTGTAATTACCCAAAAGAAGCTTTGTGCCGTTTCCAAGAGGAATTGTTTTTTGAAAATAGGAAGATGTCTGTTTAAGAGAATCTGTACTAGAATCTAATGATTTTACATTTACCAAATTATTCTTAAGAAGACCAAATCCAACATCGGTAGGATTATCTTTACAGGAAAAAAAGATCAAACTTGATATTCCGGCAATGATGATCAGCAGTTTTCTGTATGCCAATTAATTTTCTCCACTAATATCTTTATTAATAAAATCGGACACTTCTTTAATATTACGAGCAACAAAGGTGGGAAATTTATTTTGTTTTTTCAAGATAGAAAAACTTTCCTCACCATAACCGGTCTTTACTAAAATAGTTTTTAACCCGGCATTTATTCCACACTCAATATCGGTTACTGCATCTCCCACAAAATAGGATCCGGAAAGTTCTATCTCCAATTCTTTTGCAGCCTGAAAGACAAGTTCGGGAGAAGGTTTTCTACACCGGCAATCATCTTCGTTGCTAAACTCCGGATGTGCCGGGCAATAATAAAATTTATCTATTGAGACGTTAAAAACGGATAAAAGTTCATTTATCTTGTAATTCACAGAATCAACCATTTCTTTACTAAGCAAGCCTCTAGAAATACCGGACTGGTTGGAAATAACAATCAATTTGAAGTGCAGCTTATTCTTTAAAGTTGAAAGAGCTTCTCCCGTACCGGGAAAAAGCTTTACAAGATTTGGATCGCCTAGATAACCTGGGTCTTCGTTCAAAGTTCCGTCTCTATCGAAAAATACAGCGTAACTAGACATTAATTATTATTCAAAATCGTTTTATATAATTCTAGATATTTTTTAGCCGACGCATTCCAACTAAAATCCGATTTCATTCCATTGCGCATTATCTTTACCCAGGTTTTCTTATCCTCGAAAGTTTTTAGCGCTCTTTTAAGTTCTTTTATTAACGCAGAGCCTTCATACTGCTTAAACATAAACCCGTTGCCTTCACCGGTTTTTTCGTTATACCGAATAACTGTATCAGCCAGTCCGCCGGTTTCCCTTACAAGCGGAACGGTACCGTACATAAGGCTGTACATCTGGTTCAAGCCGCAAGGTTCATAACGTGAAGGCATCAAAAATATATCCGCTCCACCTTCAATGAGATGCGCAAGTTCATCGTCGAAACCAAGATAACATGCAAATTTTCCAGGATATTTACCCGTCATCTTTTCAAAAAACGCGTGATACTTTTTATTGCCGGTACCTAATAGAACAACCTGAACATCCATCTTCATAAGTTCGGGAAATATTTCGGAAACCAGGTCGTATCCTTTCGCATCGTAAAGCCTTGATATCATACCGATAACCGGTATATTTTCGTCATATTCAAAACCAAATTTTTCTGCCAAGGCTTGCTTGTTGACCAATTTAGCGGTCAGATTTTTTGCGGAATATTTTTTAGGGAGATGTTTGTCTTTTTCAGGATTCCAAACTCTCGTGTCTATGCCGTTTACAATACCGTAAAGATCATTCTTCCTTTTGGCTAATACTTGTTTTAACCCGGCGCCAAGTTCGTCATCAGTTCTTATTTCGTTTGCGTAAGTTTCGCTAACCGTGTTTATTACGTCTGAAAACAGCAAACCTGATTTCATGAAATTAATTTTGCCGTATATTTCCATTCCTTTTTCGGAGTTCAGTTCTTCAGGCAAACCTAATTTATGAAAAGAAGATTTCGGAAACATTCCCTGGTAGGCAAGGTTATGAATTGTAAATAAAGTTTTAAATTTCGAAAATTGCTCATTGTCTTTGTAAACTGTTTTTAAGTAAGCTGGAATTAATCCGCACTGCCAGTCGTTACCATGAATTATATCGGGAATCCAGCCAAGTTTTGAAATTAATTCAAAAACCGCGTTGGCAAGAAGCATAAATCTTTCATCGTTATCAGGGTAGTCTTCTCCCGAATAAGGATCAACATATAAACTGTTCCGGCTGCCGAAATACTCTTGGTTATCTAAGAAATAAATTTGAACGCGTACTTTTTGCCCCGGCAAGAAGCATGATTTTATAGAAAAAACCACATCTTTTTCACCAATTTGAACATGCAAATCTTTCAGCCGTACAACTTCGTGAATTTTAAATTTCCTATCGTCAACTGCACCGTACTTGGGGACAACTATTCTAACTTCGTGCCCCATTTCTGCTAGCATCTGAGGCAATGCGGCAGAAACATCCGCAAGCCCACCCGTTTTAACAAAGGGTACAACTTCCGAAGTAACAAATAAAACCTTGAGTTTTTTTGCAGCCATTTTTATAAATTATTTATTAATAATGTTGCAATTTACTAAATTAAATAGTTTTTCTCAAAATATTCTTTTAGTCAGGTACTCTACCTTCATAAACGGTATGAATTTAAGGATGCTTAAGGGTAAAAATAATTACGTTTTGGCAGGATATTCACTAAAAATGTTATTTTTAGAATAAATTGCTTATTTTGTAGCAATAAATTTTTATAAACAGAATTGTACTTCAAAATGAATCTTAAATTTTTAACTGTAAATCTATCTGTAATTGTTTTATTTGTTTTTTATTCGTGCGGTACTTCTACTGGAAGCAGGTACGCGCAGGAAGTTAGCAAAACACCTGAAAAAAATAATATTGAGGAAAAGCCAAAAACAACTTACCCGGAAGATTTTGATTTGACCGCATACCGTTCGAAAATTGATGTTCCTTCCGTAAAAAAAGACAGCGCTGTTTCAGCTGATTTAGACGCGTGGTATAATTATCATACTATACCAGCAAAGGCAGATACAAATAAAACCATTATTAAGACCGTACCAGGTTACAGGGTGCAAATTATTTCAACCGACAACCTGGATAAAGCGAATACCGTAAGATCTGAAATTTATTTTAAGACCAACCAGAAAGCAGTTTACGTAATTTTCGATCCACCGTTTTACAAAGTTGAAGTCGGAGATTTTATTGATATGAACGATGCTAAAAATCTTAGTTTTAAATTTAAACAAATGGGATATACCGACGCCAGGGTTATTAACGAGACGATAAATATTTTTGAGTAATTTTTTTTTATCATGATAACTCAAATATCAAACCCGACACAGATAATTACCGTAGACACAGGAAAAACAAATATAAAACGGGGCTTATTATTAAACGAAATTAAACCTTTACATGACCACCATCTTGTTATTGAAAACGGTTTTATAAAAGATTTCGTACCGGTCAATTCCTCTTCAAAAGTTAACTTCGATAATGAAATAGACGCGGCGGGAAAAATAATATTGCCCGGTTTGGTTGAATGCCACACGCATACGGCTTTTGCAGGCTCAAGGGCAAACGAGTTTAACGAAAAGTTGAAAGGCAAATCGTACGAGGAAATAGCTAAAAACGGAGGCGGCATAAATACAACCGTAGAAGCCGTCCGCGGCGCATCATTCATAGAACTCGTTGATTTAGTAAAACATAGGATAAAAAAATTTATCGCTCAAGGTGTAACCACTATCGAGATAAAAAGCGGGTACGGTCTTGACGTCGAAAACGAAATAAAATTATTAAAAGTTATTAATCATTTA
>DAIERC010000134.1 GCA_027347125.1 Ignavibacteriales bacterium | reverse complement strand
TATTTGAAAACTTGGGACAGGTTGATGAAGTAATGCAGCGCTTAATGAATAAAGAGAAACCGTTGGTCATTAAACTGCCGCGTCAAATAGGAATGAAAGAAGCAAGGTATGCTCATCTTCTATCCGGTGAGCCAGATATCGAAAATATCTTCAAAGAAGATAACGATGAGCAGGTTTCGCAGAATAACGAAAAGATTGAAAAATTGGAATCTGATATTGAATCTCTTCACAATGAATTGGCAGAATTAAAAAAACAATTCGAAGAATTCCGGGGCCAATTTGGTTGAATTATAATTACAGGTTTATTTTATCGCCGTTTCAACAATACTATAAACTCTATCGCCGGGTCTTACAACTTCTTCACAAGGTAGTGTTAATCTTTCCCCTTTTGATGCGCTGTCCGCTTTATCATCGTGAACCAAAATATTCGATACCTTCAAATCTACTACGCCCGTGGTAGGACCGATTATTAAGACTCTGTCTTCTTTCTTCAACTTACCTGTTTCAAGAAGTATGTCTGCTATTTTCGGTTTTTTATAATAGTTAATAATCTTGCCGATGTATTCTTTTCGTGTTGTGGCTTTGCTGCCGTAAATATCGGCGTAATCATTCGAGCTTGGTACGTCAAAATAAAATCCCGCAGAAAAGCCCCGGTTATAAACAGTGGTTAATTCCTCAAGTAAATTCTTTTTTACTTCAGCGGTAAGTTTGTTTTCAAAATATAGATCGATAGCACGCCTGTATGCGGACACCGTGGTGTAAACATATTCGGGGCTTCTTTTTCTGCCTTCAATTTTAAATGAGTCAATCCCCGCTTCAATTAATTTATCGATAAATTCTATCGTGCATAAATCGTTCGGCGATAGGACGTAATCCTCTCCAATCACCATCGACTTGTTTATACTGTTGTCAACTACTTCGTACTCCCGGCGGCAGGGCTGTATGCACTCACCCCTGTTGGCGCTTTTACCAAATAAATGATGACTCATAAAACAGCGCCCGCTTACGGCAATACACATCGCGCCGTGAATAAATGCTTCAATTTCCAGATTGGTATTTGCGCGGATTTTTTTTATCTCTTCCAGCGAACATTCGCGCGCCAGAACAATTCTTACAGCACCTAAAGTTTTATAAAAGTTTGCGCTTAATGAATTTGAAACGGAACCTTGCGTAGAAATACAAAAAGGCATATCATGCTTCCTGCATATTTCGGTAACGGCAAGATCCCAGCAGATTATTCTGTCTATGCCTGATTTTTTCGCTTCAGATACTATTTCGTCAACATCGGTTATTTCTTCTTCATACACGATGGTATTCAAAGTTAAATATGTCTTAACATTTTTTTCTTTACATAATGCGGCTATCTCCGGCAATTCATCAAGAGTAAAGTTGGCGGCTTTGGCCCTCATATTAAGTTTTTCCACGCCGAAATATATTGCGTCGGCGCCGGCTTTAACCGCCGTTCTCAGCATTGTCCAATCCCCGGCGGGGGCCATTAGTTCCGGAAAGGTCTGTGGCTTGTTGCTCGTAGTTTGTTGTATCCTATTTTCCATCATTACATTTTTTTCTTAAGATAATTTTTATATACATCTAACGGTGTAAAAATAATTCGATGTTTTTTCAATATCATCAAGTCCATTATAAAGTAGATAGCAACCTATATTTCTACAACGAACAATTCAAGATTAAAAATTCAGAATTTAAAATTTTTTCTCAACCTTTACTTAGCCTCCGGCCGCCATGGATAAACAATGTACTCTGTTTCTTACGCCTTCTCTTCCCAAATCCCGGCTATTTCAACAATAATTTTTACAACCATTTCCATATCTTGAACCGCAACCCATTCGAGTTTTGAATGAAAGCTGTGTTCGCCTGCAAAAATATTTGGTGTTGGTAATCCCATAAAAGAAAGCCTTGAACCGTCGGTACCGCCTCTAATCGGGCTTAGTATAGGTTCGATTCCCATTCTTTTCATCGCATCAATTGCGTTCCCGGCAACCTGCGGATGTTTATCAAGTATCTCTTTCATGTTCCTGTATTGTTCGATAACTTCAAATTCCATCCTGGATCCCGGAAATTTTCTTACCGTTTTTTCTGCAAGGTCTTTTAATATAGCTTCATAATCTTTAAGCTTTGAAGTTATAAAATCTCTAATAATAAATTTTACAACGGTCAGTTCCTCGTTGCCGTTAAAGTTTGTACAATGCACATAACCTTCGCGCCCATCGGTTGTTTCGGGCGATAGCGAATCTTTCGGGAGGCTCTCTATAAAATCTGTGGCCACTTTAACCGAGTTTATCATCTTTCCCTTTGCATAGCCGGGGTGAATATTTTTACCGAGGAATTTAACTACAACAGCATCCGCGCTGAATGTTTCCGACTCAACCTCGCCCCTGCTCTGACCGTCAATGGTGTAAGCGGCAACCGCACCGAATTTTTTAACGTCAAATTTTTCCGTTCCCCTTCCTACTTCTTCATCGGGAGTGAAGCAAACCTTTATCGGTCCGTGCTTAACTTCAGGATGTTTAAGCAGGTAATTTACCGCGTCAACAATTTCCGCAACGCCGCATTTGTTATCGGCTCCGAGCAGTGTGGTGCCGTCAGTGGTAATAATATCATATCCTATCATATTTGCCAGGTCCGGGTTTTCAACCGCTTTAATAACCTGGTTATCATGCTGCAATTTTATATCGCCGCCCTGGTAATTTTTATGAATAACCGGATTAACGTTCGCTCCGGTAACTGCGGGCGAAGTATCAACGTGCGCAATAAACCCGATAGCCGGAACATTTTTACCCGTATTTGCGGGCAGTGTTGCCATAACATAACCCCATTCGTCCATGTGCGCATCTTGCAGGCCCATTTGCTTTAATTCTTCAGCCAAATCTTTTGAAAGGATTTTTTGTTTCTCGGTACTAGGGAAGCTTGTAGACTCCTCATCCGATTGAGTATCGTATTTAACATATTTTAAAAATCTTTCAACACATGTAAATTGATATTTTTCATCGAACATAATTACCTCGCTTTTGCTTGTAAGCTTTACCTGTTGGTGTGCAGGCTCCGGCTTAACGGGTTTATTGTTTATGAATTAATTATTTCAAACTTTAATATCCTCTTCTTAAAATCTTATCGGTATCCGATTTAATCATAAGTTTTACAAGATCCGAAAATTTTGTTTTCGCTTTCCATCCCAAAACTTTTTCAGCCTTTGCGGCGTTACCGATCAGCAAATCAACTTCGGTAGGACGGTAATAATTAGGATCAATCACTACAATCTTCTCACCGTTCTTCACGGGAACAAAAGAAAATTTATAGCCGTCTTTATTGTTATCGTAATCCACCAGATGTTTTGCTTTTTCATAATCTACCGATTTTACGATGCCGATTTCATTTTCATATTTGCCCTGCCATTCAAGTTCAACACCCAGCTCTTTAAATGTCCTTTCGGTAAACTCCCGCACAGTGTGTGTCTCTCCGGTAGCAAGCACAAAATCATCGGCTCTTTCATGCTGCAATATTTTCCACATGCCGTCACAATATTCGGGAGCAAAACCCCAGTCTCTTTTTGCGTCAAGATTACCAAGGGCCAAAACGTTCTGCCTGCCCGTTACAATTTTGGCCGCAGCTCTTGTTATTTTTCTAGTTACAAAAGTTTCGCCTCTTCTTGGTGATTCATGATTAAAGAGTATTCCGTTGCTGGCAAAAATATTGTACGCTTCTCTAAAATTCACTATGATCCAGTAACCGTAAAGTTTCGCAACGCTGTATGGCGAACGCGGAGAAAAAGGAGTTGTTTCCGACTGCGGTACTTCCTGAACTTTACCAAATAGCTCGCTTGTAGAGGCTTGATAAAATTTTACTTTTCTTAAACCGACTTCCCTTATTGCATCCAAAAATCTTAAAGTTCCCAGTGCGTCTACCTGTGCGGTATAATCCGGAATCTCAAAAGATACTTTAACATGGCTTTGGGCCGCAAGATTGTATATTTCATCCGGTTCAATTTTTTCCAGCAGCCTGTTCAAGTTGCTCGTATCCACAAGATCACCGTAATGCAAAAACATTTTCTTGTCGAGTATATCTTTGTTTGCATATAAATGCTCGATGCGGGCGGTGTTAAATGAGCTGCTTCTTCTAATTATCCCGTGAACTTCATAGCCTTTATCAATCAAAATTTCCGTTAAATAACTTCCGTCCTGCCCGGTAATACCGGTTATTAAAGCTTTCTTCATATTTAATCCTTGGTCCTAGTTATTTAGTCCTTAGTTACGGACTGTTTATGTGTTTTAAAATATTTAATTAGACCGCCCAAACGATTGTAC
>DAIERC010000101.1 GCA_027347125.1 Ignavibacteriales bacterium | reverse complement strand
CGAAGCATTAGTTGGCACCAATCTTCTTGTATATAAGGACAGCATCGATACAAACTATCCGCCTTTTAGCGGCGCTTCAACCAACAACTACGGCTTTTATGCAATACCGGCTCTTTCCCGGGGGTCATATATTATTGTTGTGCGTAACATCGGCTATAAAACACATATAGAAAAATTAAAAATTGCTATAACACAAGGGCGCGTACAACTCAATTTCACAATGATACCGGAAAACATTAACCTGCACGAAGTAGTTGTAGAAGGGAAAAAAAAGGAAGAAGTAATCTCTAGCTCTATCGATATCAATCCAGATATATTGAAAAGGCTTCCCTCATTAAGCGGCGAAATGGATTTATTTAAAATACTTCAAACGCTTCCGGGAATAAAAGTGGCTAATGATATATCCAGCGGCTTATACGTAAGGGGCGGCTCTCCCGATGAGAATTTAACATTGGTAGACGGTGTTATTGTTTATAACCCGACACATCTCGGAAATTTTTCAAGCACATTCAACTCCGATGCGATACAAAGTATTCGCCTAATAAAAGGAGCGTTCCCTGCCGAATACGGTGGAAGGCTGTCTAGTGTATTAGATATTAAATTGCGCTCCGGAACAAAAGAGAAAGAAACAGGAAAAATAAGTCTCGGAATGCTCACTTCAAGTTTTATGATTGAGGGACCATTAAGCAACAAGACAACATATATGTTTTCGGCAAGAAAAATGTATTACGATTTTATTCAAAATAATTTTTTAAAAAGCGATGTTGTCCCACGGTATAATTTTTATGACTTGAACACAAAAATTACTATTTCTGCATCGGAATCAAATATATTTACAATCAGCGGTCTTTACAGCAAGGATAAAATTTACAACCCCGCAAACAGTAACGGAATAGACTACGATATAGAATGGAAAAATTCTATGGCCGATTTAAAATGGCTCAATGTAAATTCGAACTCTTTATTTATAGTCAGTTCTTTAAGTTACATAGACTACGAATCCTCTTCAATACTGCAGGACAATACATCGAAATCAACAGCCAACAACTATTATTCCGTTTCAAAATTAAGAGACATCTATGCCAAAACAAGTGCGGAGATATTTTGGACAAAGAATAACATGTTGAAGATCGGTTCCGAATTTGCCTTTCATGATTATTCATTAATTTTCAGCAACTTCTACGATCCTTTAATTGAACCTACGCTGAACGCATCACCGGATTTATTTGCGACCGAAGCTTCTTTATATGTTCAAAATGAAGTTAATATTTTTAGTTGGCTAAAAACTAATTTGGGCGCCAGGGGTTATTATTTTGGAGCTCAAAAACATTTCCAGGTAGAGCCGCGCTTCTCGGCGCAATTTATATTAGGCGACAACTTTTCCTTAAACGCGGCTTATGCGGTCGCACATCAATTTTTACATCTTATAGTAAGAAATGATATTTCATTGCCAACCGATTTGTGGTATCCTTCTTCCGAAGATGTAGAGCCGAGCAAGTCAACGCAATACGTGCTTGGAGTTGATTATAATCTTTTAAACAAGCAATATGTTTTCTCGATAGATTCATATTATAAAAGGATGGACAATTTATACGAGTTCAAAAATGCCGCAAACTATATTCTCGGCGATCCGATACCGGAATTATTTACAAAGGGTGAAGGCGAGGCTTACGGTATTGAAGTCTTCATAAATAAATCATATGGAAACTTCTTTGGGTGGATAGGATACACTCTTTCGTGGACAAGAAGAAAATTCGCCGACCTTAACCTGGGAAAAATATTTTATCCGAGGTACGACAGGCGGCATGATGTTTCGATCGTAGCGGCTTATAAATTCAATAATAGCTGGAGTGTCGGGATGAACTGGACCTTTGCAACCGGGCAGGGGTTTACTGTCGCGGATGGTCAATATCAATTTACCACCGTCGGCGTTAATGAAGATTTAAGGTTGCAATATAATTATTCCGCAAGGAACGGGTATCGTTTGCCGAATTATCACAAACTTGATATAAACGTAAACTATAAATTTAAATTCAATAATCTAGACGTAGATGCCTATCTGAATTTATATAACGTTTACAACCGGAGTAATCCGTTTGCAATTTTCGCTACACATGAAAATAATGCCGACAACCGGAATTCCTTGGGCACAACACAAATAAAACAAATTTCACTTTTCCCGTTTATTCCTTCTCTGGGAATTACCGTAAACTTTTGATTAATTAAAATGAAAAATCTTTTTTACATATTCCTTGCTTTAATTATTATACTCCTATCCGGCTGCGACAATGTGAATGTAATAGATTCTAATTTAATTTATAAAGAATACGTGGTTGTAAGAGCTGAGCTAAAAGCCAATCAGGAATTTGAAGGAGTAACTTTTACCAAAACTCTTCCAACCGATCTGGAGTACGATATAACAAAAGCGGAATTAAAAGATGTTACGGCATTTCTTAAAATTAATGGCGTGCAGTTTGTGCCTTTATTATATACAAGTAAAGGGATTTATAAGCCTCTTTATAAAGTGATAATTGTTCCCGGTTATACTTATGAATTAATAGCCAATTATAATAATTCGTCCATTTACTCAATAACAAAAATACCCGAACAGCCACTCGTTATTTCAACTTCGATGGTGGATAACCGTTTCATCTACGCTGTTGTAAAAAGAAGGCCAGGTGAAGCATACGGAAGCATCTGGGAAATATACAATCCCATTACTTCAACCGTTAACGACCGGCCGGCGGATTTTATAACCATCGTTTCCGCAAGTCAGGATACCTTATCCAATGCGTTGACGCAAACACCGGATATTCCTTCTAATTATAATACGGGTTTTTATAAGAACTATTTATATGTAAAAGTTTATGCTTTTGATTCCGTTTATGCCGAGTATTTTAACACCAGGAACAACAATCAACCTGTATCCAACACCTTTGCGCAAGGAGGGGACCGAATAGCATGGAATGTTTGGGGTCAAAATGTAATCGGGTTGTTTATCGGAATGTATGAAGGAAGCGAAGTA
>DAIERC010000099.1 GCA_027347125.1 Ignavibacteriales bacterium | reverse complement strand
CACTTCGGAAGAAAATGAAAAAGCTGCAAATGTGTACGGAGATTCCATCAAGATAGATTTTAATAATTATGTCTTCGGTAGTGCCTCCGATAGCCTGAGAGCGAACACAATTGATACAACAAACAATTATAAATTTAAACTGGCCAATAACCTGGATAAGAACGGTGATTATAAAGTAAACCGGTATAAAATTACTTTTTCGCCCGATGTAGTTTATGCAAACGCCGGTTATAGTTCCTTATATGGTTTACTTGGAACAACAGTTCTTTCATTCAGTGATATATTGGGTAACTACAGGTTAATTGGACAAACCAGTTTGCAAATTGATTTGAAAAATAGTGATTACGGACTGGCATTCTTTTATTTGAAACAAAGGTTAAATTATGGTATCCAGGGCTTTCATACAGCACGCTTTGTTTATCTCAGTCAGCCGTGGGGTACCGACCTTTATAGATTTAGAAATTACGGCGCTGCAATCTCTACAAGTTATCCTCTAAATAAATTTTACCGCTTCGAGGCCGGGCTAAGCTGGTTGAATGTATCGATGGAAAATCTTGATCTACCGACAGAATCATCGCAGCAAGCATCTTATATCGTGCCGATGATAAGCTTTGTACATGATAATTCTCTCTGGGGCTTTACGGCTCCTATTGACGGCACTCGGTACAGATTTGATTTACTTGCTAACCCGGGAATTGTTGATAAAAATTTAAGCTTCTATTCGTTTCTCGGAGACTATCGTACATACTTCAGGTTTTGGAATTATTATTCCTTTGCTTTCAGATTTTCTTACGGCTACTCGTGGGGAACCAATCCTCAAAGATTTTTTCTGGGAGGCATAGACAATTGGATAAACAGATCGTTTGCTACATCGGCTATACCGTTAAATTCACCTTCGGATTTTGCTTTCCTAACAGCAGCGCTTCCGCTTAGAGGCTATGACTATGCCCAGCAAATAGGCACAAAGTACGGTTTGGTAAATATGGAATTGCGGTTCCCGCTAATCAGGTATCTGGTTACAGGGCCTTTGCCGGTATTGTTCGATAATATTATGGGCGTTGCATTTGTTGATGCCGGTTCGGCGTGGAATCATAACAATGATCTAAGACTTTTCGGCAGGAATGCCGACAATAATTTTATAACAAACGATTTGCTTGTGGGAACAGGTTTCGGCGCCAGGATGTATTTGCTTTACTTCCTCGTAAGGTTTGATGTTGCATGGGCGTATAACTTTAATACTTTTACAAAACCGAAATTTTATATTTCACTTGGAACAGATTTTTAAACGAAGTGTCTTTTTAGTTAGTCGCTATAAAAATTTTTGAACCCGCTTTGCTTCTTATCTTTGTAGAAGCGCGGGTTCGTTTTTTTATATTTTATTTTGAAGTTGTTGACGAGGGTTTAACGTCGCTTTTATTTTCGTTTTTTTTTACCGAAGACTTGCCGGACGAGTTTTTGTAATCTGTTTGATAAAATCCGGAACCTTTGAAAATTGGACCTGCGCCTGCGCCGATAAGCCTTTTAACTTTTCCGCCGCATTCCGGGCAAATGGTAACCGGTTCTGCACTCATAGGTTGAAAAAGTTCAAATGTATTCCCGCAGTCTAAACATTTATAATCGTACGTCGGCATAAGTAACACCTTTAAAATTTAAAGAAGAAACATAATGAAAAATTAGAAAAATTTCTATAAATTAGGCACGTCTGTTAACTATAATACAATAAACTTTTAATTAACTAAAGTACTTCTATCGATAAAATAAATACTGATTACAACCTGTGAAAAAAATAATTCTATTACTGCTTTTGTTATTAATGCTTCCTGGCTGCTTAAATTACATACAGGATATAAATCTTTTCTCTGATGGTTCCGGTAAGATGAGAGTGACTTTTTGGACAAAGCTGCCCGATAACGAAAGTGCAAAAGTTCTTGATAAAATTGGGATCTTTAACGCCGATTCCATAAGAAGCGAATTCTCTTCTAAATATACTCATATAGAAAAAATAAGTGTTTACACTGATTCTACTGATTCTACTACACATGCAATAGTCGAGCTTACATTTACTCATATTGATTCCTTAAATAGTATGAGGGCTTTTACCGCCTCAAACTTTTCTTTGCGCGACGGAGCCGAAGGGCAAAAAATATTTTCCCAGTTTATTCCTCCGATTGCTACCGGTTTTGGAATAAATGGCGATGCTTTTCATGTTACCTACAAATACACTTTTGGCGGCGACATTATTTCAGATAACTCTACCGGACATGAAGGGCGTACTTTAGTTTGGAACTATACACTTGCTGATATAGGCGGAGGAAAAACTATTTCAGTAACT
>DAIERC010000071.1 GCA_027347125.1 Ignavibacteriales bacterium | reverse complement strand
AGAAGCATAACCGGATTTATGGTTCCGGCTTTTTTCATTGATTGAATTATCTTACCGGGCATTGAACCAATATAAGTTCTTCTATGTCCTCTGATTTCGGCTTCGTCTCTTACGCCGCCAAGGCTTATTCTAACAAATTTTCTTCCCAGTGCTCTTGCTATTGATTTTCCTAATGAAGTTTTTCCTACTCCCGGAGGCCCGACAAAACATAAAATTTGTCCGCGCATTTGCTTTACAAGATTTAGAACCGCAATATGTTCGGTTATACGTTCCTTTGGTTTTTCGAGGCCGAAATGGTCTTCATCAAGAATTTTTTGAACATGCGAAATATTCAAATCATCTTTGGTTTTTCTAGACCAGGGAACTTCCATAAGCCAATCAAGATAATTTCTTATAACGGTTGATTCGGGAGACATGGTGGGGGTTTTTTTCAACTTATTTAATTCTTCAATGGCCTTTTCCTCGGCTTCTTTAGGCATCTTGGCCTTTTTAATCTGGTCTTTTATTTTTGTGAACTCCGGTCCACCGTCTTCTTCTTCGCCTAGGTCGTCCTGCAAAATTTTAATTTGTTCCTGTATAATAAACTTCCGCTGTGTCTTTGCAATATTTTCCTGTACTTTGTTGTCAATCTCTTTTTCGATTTTTAATATGTCTATTTCCGAGTTTAGAATTTTTATAACTTCGTAAAACTGCTCTTTCAGCGTAAATTTTTGAAGAATGGATTGTTTAACTTCAATAACCTGATTTATATTTGCCGCCACGTAAAAAAGTTTTCTATCCGGTTCTTCAATGTTTTCAAATGCAGTTACCGCTTCATTGGGAATGTTTCTACTGATCTTCACATAATCTTTGAAAAGCTGTGTCATCTGGCGAACCAGTGCGTTCATCTCATGGTCGTTTTCTAGTTCGGGAACTATAACCTCTATTTTACCTTCAAAAAAATCTTTATTGTTTGTGAACTCCAAAATTTTCCCTTGAAGAAGGCCGTCGACTAAAATTTTCATTAAGCCGTTGGGCAATTTTAATATCTGAACAATTTTGGCAATTGTACCTTCGCTGTATATATCGTCTTTTTTGGGGTCTTCAATGTTTGATTTTTTTTGCGTAGCTAAAAAAATATATTTTGTGTTGTCCGAAGCGTAATTGGCTGCTTTTATTGACTGCTCTCTTCCCACAAGCACCGGGAAAATCATGTATGGGAATATTACAATATCTCTTAGAGGCAATACCGGTAATACTTCCGGTATATCTTCCACAACGGAGTGATCATTTTGCTTAATTTTTTCTGTTTCTCTTGAGTCCTTCAAGCCTTACTCCTTAATAAAATTTCATAACTTAAATTGAAAATTAAATATACCAAAAATCGTTCCTGCTATCAAGGAACGAAAAAGGTGTATAATTAAACACAAAACCGACAAAATAATTACAAATGAAATAGAAATATGATTTATAAAGGGAGTAAACTTAAGGCTTTTTTTTATATTTGTAAAAACAAAAAAGGTAAATATGATTGATGATATTATTAAAATTGCTAAAGAGGCGGGTTCTGTAATTAAAGACGGTTTTGGAAAGAATTTTAATATTGAGTTTAAAACTAATGAAACAAACTTGGTAACCGATATTGATAAAGCTTCGGAAAAATTAATTACGGATTTTGTTAAAAAAAATTATCCGTCGCATAAAATACTTGCCGAAGAAAGCGGCGAATCCGGCAGCAACTCCGATTACTTGTGGGTTATTGATCCGCTTGACGGGACCACAAATTTTGCTCACGGTATTCCAATCTTTTCCGTTTCAATTGGTTTACAGAAGAATGGCCAAACCATTGCGGGAGTGGTTTATGACGTTATGCGGGATGTTTTGTATTCAGCTGAATTGGGCGGCGGGGCATTTGCCAACGGAAAAAAATTACATGTAAGCAAAAATGATAAATTAGGCAGAAGTGTGCTTGTAACCGGTTTTCCGTATAACATTGCCGAAAATCCGGACAATGCGCTTGAAAAATTTGCGGCGCTTACTAAAGTTGCAAGAGCGGTAAGGCGACTTGGCTCGGCAGCAATTGATTTATGCTATGTTGCAAGCGGTGTTTTTGACGGTTTCTGGGAAGTTTATCTGCATCCGTGGGATGTTTGTGCCGGTAAATTAATTGTTGAAGAAGCTGGCGGGCTTGTTACCGATTTTGAAGGCAAAAGAATTGATATTTTTTCTCAAAAATTTTTAGCTTCAAATTCAGCGGTTCACAATTCTATCATAAATATTCTTGAAAAAAATTGATATAGGAATTAAAGTATTAAAACTAAACAAATGCCCTTAAACGGGCGTTTGTTTATTGAAAAAGATAATTTATTTATCGGAGTTTTCGTACATCTCTTCAATCAGATGCTGATAACGCTCTTCAACATATTTTCGTCTTACTTTCATACTGGGTGTAATTTCGCCAGACTCCAGACTGAACGGCTTATCTAAAAGTGTAAATTTCCTAACTCGCTCGTAGTTGGCTAATTTCTTCTGGAATTTTGACATATCTTTCTCAATCAAATCATTTATCTCTTTGTTCTTGGTTAATTCTTCCACTTTATTATACCGTATTTTATGCGTATCGGCATACTCTTGCAAGGCTTCAAAATCGGGAACGATAAGCGCGCTCAAAAACATTCTTCTGTCGCCGATTAAAACAAACTGGTCTATGTATTTACTTGCAAGAAATAGATTTTCAATCGGCGTGGGTGCAATGTATTTGCCCGCAGTAGTTTTAAATAAATGTTTCTTTCTGTCGGTAATCATCAGGAAGCCTTCAGAATCAAACACACCTATATCGCCTGTATGCAGCCAACCGTCTTTTAATACTTCCTCGGTTTCTTTTTTATTCCGGTAATAACCTTGCATAATGTTGGGGCCTCTGGCAAGTATTTCACCGTCGCTGGCAATTTTTATTTCAACGCCCGGAAAAATTTTTCCAACCGTTCCGAATTTATAGTCATCAATTTTGTTTGCCGCAATAACCGGAGAAGATTCAGTAAGGCCGTAACCTTCAACTATTTGTAATCCGACGGCTTCAAAAAATTCGCCCATATCCCTGGATAATGGTGCGCCGCCGGATATGAAAAATCTTAACTTCCCGCCGGTTCGTTCGCGTAGCTTTTCAAATACTAAGCGGTTTGCCAGTTTATATTTTACCGAAAGAGTAAACGGAACGTTTCCAAGTTTTTTGGTTCTAAAAAATTCTTTTCCGGTTTCAATGGCCCAGTAAAATATTTTTTGTTTTGATGCAGGCTGGCTTTCAACGTTCTTCAATATCTTTGAATAAATTCTCTCAAACAAACGGGGAACCGTGGTTATAATTGTCGG
>DAIERC010000064.1 GCA_027347125.1 Ignavibacteriales bacterium | reverse complement strand
ATGCTCTATCCAATTGAGCTACAGGTGCTTTTGAATAACAATTAAGTGGTCAAAAATACAACTTTTCTATTTACTGTTCAAATGCAGCTAAAAATTTTTGAAGAATAATTTGTCGCTGTTTAAAAAATAATTCGGATTGAAAAGAACCGCACTTGTATCAATATTTAACCTCTATTTTTTCCATGAATGCACTAAACAGAAAATTTTAACTAAATAAGTCCTAAACGTGCAAAGAGTTTTCAAAGATTTTTGTTATATTTTTATTGTGAATTAAATATAAAAGTTTCTGCGCCCGTAGCTCAATTGGATAGAGCATCAGATTTCGGCTCTGAGGGTTGAGGGTTCGAGTCCTTCCGGGCGTACTCTTACTAATCAAAAATTAAAATGGAAAAAAGAAAAGCAAAAATATTCATGACGAACAGCTTATACCATTTTCATAATTTTTAACTTTTTAATTATTCTCCATGTTGTTTTCCGAAGACTCATACCGTTTTATGTACGCCGCACTTCAAGAAGCCGAAAAAGCTTTTGAGAACAATGAAGTGCCGGTAGGAGCGGTTGTAGTTAATAACAACAGAATAATCGGTCGGGGTTACAACCAGGTTGAAAGCTTAAAAGATCCTACAGCTCACGCCGAAATGATTGCGATAACTGCTGCGGCTAATAATTTGGGAGAATGGAGACTCTCCGGATGCGACCTTTATGTAACTTTGGAACCTTGCATAATGTGTACAGGCGCATTATTGGCTTCAAGAATGCGAAATGTTTTTTTCTCAACTTTCGATTCCAAATTCGGCGCGTGCGGATCAATTTATAATTTAGCCGAAGAGGGAAAGTTTAACTACAAACTCAATCTTTTTTCCGGGCTTTATTCTTCTGAAAGCGAAAAAATGCTTAAAGACTTTTTTATAAAGATGCGAAACAAAAATAAGGTTTAACTTATTATTAATTCATTTCTCCCTCTACCATCCGTTAAATTGAACAAACCCGGATAATTTGAGAATCCTATACATCATAACAAAAATAAAAATTTTGTTTGAGAGATATAACAAACTTAAAAACTTGATTAAAAGAGCTAATAATAATAATTTGCTATGAAAAATTAGAGAATTTAATGCGAATTATTTTATTTGGCTCTCCTGGCGTAGGTAAAGGAACCCAAGCAAAAATTCTATCCTCTAAATTGCATATACCGCATATTTCAACCGGTGATATTTTAAGAAAAGCAGTACTGGAGAGAACACCTCTCGGCATACAGGCTGAACAATCTATGACCAACGGTGAACTCGTATCGGATGAAATAATGGCGGCGATAATTGAGGATAAGTTACACTGCAAAGAATGCAAAAGCGGATTTATCCTTGATGGTTTTCCGCGTACAGAAGCGCAAGCCGTAGATTTTGATAAGCTTCTGAAAAAATTAAAAATCCCTGATATGTACCTGGTTGCCATTTCGGCTAACGAGGAAGAACTTGTTCAGCGGCTTACTAACCGGAGGGCTTGCAATGTATGCCATAATATTTTTAATTACAATGAAATAAAAAACCGTACTAAATGCCCTTCATGCGGCGCAGAGAATAGTTTTTACCAAAGAGACGATGATACCGAAGAAGTGATAAGACGAAGACTTGAGATTTATAAATCGACAACAAAACCTGTTCTTGATTATTATGAGAAGAAAGGAAAAGTTATTCCCATAAACGGAGTTGCTCCGGTTGAGGAAGTAACTAAAAATATTATCGACGCTATTGAGGAAAGAACAGGGAAAAAAATAACTATTTCTGCTTGATGACGGCTTTTAAAGCTTTGCCGTTTTCCAGCTTAAGAATTTTTGAAGGGTTCTTCTTTACAAGCTCATAATTGTGAGTTGCAAATAGTACTGATGTTCCTCTTGAATGAATTTTTAAGATGATGTCTAATATTTCGGATGCGGTTTCCGGATCCAGGTTCCCAGTGGGTTCATCAGCCAATATCAGCATGGGATCATTTACAATTGCCCTGGCTATTGCAACTCGTTGTTTCTCGCCTCCCGATAATTCGTTCGGCATACTGTATCTCCGGTGAATCAGCCCTACATCGGTTAACGCGTTATTTACTTTTTTCTTTATTTCTTTGCTGGATGTATTTGTCGCTTCCAGAACAAACGCAATATTGTCGTATATGTTTCTATCTTTAAGCAGTTTAAAATCCTGGAAAATAATACCGAGTTTTCTTCTTAAAAAAGGTAGCCGCCTGGCTTTAATTGTGGATGAATCAAACTCGCCGATAGTTACAACACCGGATTTAGGCAGAATGTTCATATATATCATTTGCAGCAGGGTGCTTTTGCCCGCCCCGCTTTTGCCTATTAAAAAACTAAATTCTCCGTGCTCAAGAGATAAATTCAAATCGGAAAAAATAGGTTGATCCGAATAGCCGAAATAAACGTTTTTAAATGAAAGCATTATTTATTTTTTCGTTTAGTTATAAATTGTACCCGCTCAGAGTCCGGGCCGCCGTCTTTAAAAGAAAAACCGTTATAGCATTTTACCACGTACATTCCCGCTTTGTCCAATAATTCAAAATAAACTTCAAAAGGATAAATCTTTTGCCTGTGAATTTCGGTATATAATTTTCCGTCTTGGGATTTTATCAGAAACGAATTTGTGTGAATTCTGTTTTTAGCGTTGTACTCACTTTTTTGCTGGAAAACAATTCCCTTGTACTTCCCTTCCCGGTTCGGAATCTTCGTATGTATTATGCTGTTCCTTTCCAGACTTGCGTCAAATAAAAATACTCCGTCTTCAGTTAAGCTTGCGGACACTTGTTTGAACATACCAAGTAATTTTTGCTTGGTAACAAGGTAATTTACGCTGTCGAATGTGGAATATACAAGATCAAATTTTGTTTTAAACGGAAGGAATCTCATGTCGCACGCTATTTTAGGCACTAATTTTTTTTTATCGCTGGCAAGCATGTTTTTACTTAAATCGGTAACAAAAAGATTAGGGTAAAAATAGACAAAATAATTTGCAAATTTACAATTACCTGCCGCCAGTTCAAGAACATGCGCATCATCGGGAACATATTCGCTGATTATTGTGGCAATATATTCCGCCCATATTTTGTAACTTATCTTGCGCATCAAATGGCCGTAAATCAGCGGAAGTATCTCGTATATTTTTTCCTCTTCAGGCTGCATAAAATTTATTTCTGTTTCTTACAATTTGTTTTGCATAATAAAATGCTTGCAGCATGCTAGATTCCGATGCTAAATTTTTCCATGCAATATCAAACGCAGTTCCGTGGTCGGGTGAAGTTCTAACTATCGGGAGGCCGGCAGTATAATTTACGCCTGTGCCAAAATTTATCATCTTGAACGGGATCAACACCTGATCGTGATACATTCCCAAAACAAGGTCGTAATTTTTATAAAGATTGTTTGCAAAAAAAGCGTCCGGGGAATACGGGCCATTTAAATATTTTTTAAAACCTTTGCTGCTTATAACCGGTTTAATAATATTTAATTCCTCAGTGCCGATTAAGCCGCCCTCGCCGGCATGCGGGTTTAACCCCAGCACAGCTATTTTCGGTTGTTTTATTTGAAGATCTATTTTCAAAGTGTTTAAAATAATTTCAATGTTTTTTTCAAGTGATATTCCAGTTAGTAATGACGGCACTTCATTTATAGGCTCGTGTATTGTTGCCAACGCCGCGTTCATCTTGGCAGACAAAAACATCATTACAAAATATTTTACGCCGGACCATTTCGCGTACATTTCCGTATGACCTGGGAAATTATGCCCCGCAATTTTTATAGCGGTTTTTGAAATTGGCGCCGTTATTACCGCGTCAACTTGTTTTGACACCGCTAACTTGCCGGATAATTCAATCGATTTGAACGCCGCTTCACCGGAATCTTCAGTTGGCTTTCCTGTTAACTTTTTAAATTTTCCTTGAGAAATAACCGACACAACATTCCGCGGCGAATTTGAAAAGCGATCTGTAATTTCATATTGAAATTTAGGAGTTATTATTTTTGCTGCCCCAGCAAAAATGTTTTCCGGACAGATAAAGGAAAAATTGTCGTGCGAGTTTTGGGCTACCCGATTAAGTGTTTTAATAACTATTTCCGGCCCGATGCCGTTTATATCGCCGCATGTAAAAACAAATCTATTCATTATTTTTAACAAGAATAAAATTACCGGTACCGTCGGTATCTAAAAAATTAAACTTCATCGAAGGCTTTTTATATATCCAAGTTTCAATACTTTTACCGTATTGATTATAAGCTCTTTCTATTTCGGAAGGTTCTCCATATTTAATATATACTTTACTTCTGTCGGTAATTATTTCTCTCCTTTTTCTTGTTAAAGTATAAAAATGTTTTAAAGCATAATCAACTCTTTCGTAGTATTCTTCCATCAGCGGATTGAATTGTGAATTTGGAGTCGGGTCCAGCTTTTTCCAGTAGTTAAATAATTTTTTTTCGTAATCATCTCGGTTCCCGCTTAATAATTCGTTTACAACGCTCCGCTTATCAATTACTTCCAAAAACTTTATCGCATCTTCAGGGTTCATAAGAGACACCGGTTTGTTGAACCATTCCACCTTCATATCAAACTTTTGAAGAGAAACCTGTTTTGCAGGGTCTGATAAAATTACAGTTAATTTACCCTCCGGAAGTTTTGAGCTCAAACCTTTTAGCAAAAAGTTTTTTGTAATTTTAGCCTGGCCGCCGTTGCTTACAATTACGCTTCCGTTTTTATCTTGAAAGAATAATCGAGACGTAAACGAATCTGATAATTTATTTTGATAGACGGTATCACTATTACTAATTACCTCGACAAGGATATCCGTTACGGAAGTATCGGTACACGGGAAGACAAAATTATACTCTTCTTCGCTAAAAGGTACATCACCGGCAAAATTGGTTAACCTGAACTTACCGCTATATCCGTTGTCTGAAGAATTTATTATTATCGGTTTTAGAAATATTTTTCCGGTAATATTTTGTATAGCAACTTCTTTAGGTTTTAGTTTATACTCATGATGGGAGTTAAGATCGGCTACAATCGTGGTAAAAATATATTTTCCTTCATGCAGCTTAAATTGAAAAACACCTTCATTAAAGGTTTTTATGGAAGTAGTTTCATCAAAATTAGCGGTGTAAATCTTTTTCTCATCAATTCGTCTATCAACAAAGGTTGATGCCGTATCGCTTACTTCTATTGTAATTCTATAATTTGCTGAATAATCCTTACCGTCTTTTACAAACACAAATGAATTTGAAGGAATCCGGTAAGAATAATACGCCAGGTAAGCTGAATCGGTCGGAACAATATTAATTTCCGATAATAACGGCACCCGGGTTGCCGGTTGCGCATATGTAACTATATAAAAAAGAGAAAGAAAAATTAAAATATTTTTCAATACAGTATTCTGGTTAAATGTTACTGAATAATTATTAGCCGTTCTTCGCAGAAACTATTCATAAATTCCGTACAAAGAAATTATTGAATTAATCTTTTTGCAATATACAGTTACCTGTAAAAGAATCAACACATTTCTTTAGAGCAGGTTAGCCAAGCCTAAGAAAATAATTTATTCAAAACATAGCTGCACACAGGCGCAATTACTACATTACTTACACCAAAGCGTAATCTAAAATGAAAAGTTACTCTAATAAAAAGGAAAGCCGAATAAGACTATTAGCTATTCATATTATTCAGAAACTCTTTGTTATTCTTGGTTCCCCTAATTTTATCCATTAGAAAATCCATAGCTTCTACCGAGCTGAAATCACTCAATATTTTTCTTAATATCCAGACCTTAGCCAACTCGTCTTCTTTCATCAGCAAGTCCTCTCTACGCGTACCGGAACGGTTTACATCGATAGCCGGGAAGATTCTTCTGTCGCTTAAGTCTCTGTTAAGTACAAGTTCCATATTACCGGTTCCCTTGAACTCTTCGAAGATAACATCATCCATTCTACTTCCGGTATCTATAAGCGCGGTTGCAATAATTGTTAAACTTCCGCCGTCTTCGGTATTCCTTGCAGCGCCGAAAAATCTTTTGGGCTTATGAAGAGCATTCGCATCAACACCGCCGGAAAGAATTCTGCCGCTGTGGGGAACCACTATGTTATGCGCTCTGGCCAATCTTGTAATACTGTCTAGAAGTATCACAACGTCTTCTTTAGCCTCAACAAGGCGCTTTGCTTTTTCGATAACCATATCGGCAACCTGAACGTGTCTTTCGGCAGGTTCATCAAAAGTTGAACTGATAACTTCACCTTTAACCGAACGTTCCATATCGGTTACTTCTTCAGGGCGTTCATCAATTAGAAGAATGATCAGCTTTATTTCTGGGTGGTTACGCGTAATTGAGTTTGCAATTTTTTGTAAAAGAATTGTTTTACCGCTTTAAGGTGGCGAAACGATCAAACCTCTTTGCCCTTTACCAATAGGAGACAACAAATCAACAATTCTCATCGAGTATTCGCCGGGAGCAGATTCAAGATTTATTCTTCGCGTAGGATAAACCGGCACAAGGTTGTCGAACAATGTTCTTTCTCTTATGCCTTCAGGCTCAAGCCCGTTAACTGCTTCAACTCTTAACAGAGCAAAAAATCTTTCACCTTCTTTGGGAGGCCTTACCTGTCCGCTAACAAAATCTCCGGTACGAAGGCTGAATTTTTTAATTTGTGAAGGCGAGACATAAATATCGTCTGGTGAAGGAAGATAATTACAATCTGATGAGCGCAAAAAACCGTAGCCGTCGGGCAATACTTCAAGTACGCCTTTCGAAAATGTGAGTCCGTCTTTTGCGGTTTGGGCTTCAAGAATCTTGAAGATGAGTTCTTGTTTTCTCAAATCACTATAGCCTACGATTCCCAAATCTTTTGCTATAGTATTAAGCTCTACAATTTTTTTTGATTTGAGTTCAGAAATGTCCATTGGCATTTTTATAGTCCTAAAATAATTGATACTAAATACATTGATTAAAAATTCTGTTCCAAAGGTTTATTAACCGGATTGCTTATGGGGCTAACAGTTAATTTATAAAATATTGTTTATCGTTGAAAGGAACACGAGGTTTACCGGAAACATAATTCTATTTGAAAAAAATGTCAAGAGATATTATGCATTTGTAGAGAAGATTTTATTTCACCAAGTAAATACATACTTCCTAAAACGACTAAACAATTTTCCCTATTTTGTATAGAAAAACTCTTAATTAATTCTACAGGATTTGATACATGCTTTACACTTAAGTTTATTTCCCCCGCAATTTTTTCAAGCTCGTTTATCTTGCTAGACCTTTCATAATTAATTTCCGTTACATAAATCTCATCAAAATAATCTTTCAACTTAGACAGCATTATCTTTATGGATTTATCTTTCATCACCCCAAAAAGAAGAATCCGTTTATTATATTTGCCCATAATTTTTTTAAATTCCGAAAGGAAACTATCAATCCCTTCGGGGTTATGGGCGGAGTCAAAAATTATATCTGGTTGTTTAGAATAATACTCAAATCTGCCCTGCAAGCCTGTGTTTTTAATTACATTCTTTATGCCCTTGCTTATTGTTTTGGGCTCATCAATAAGTAAAATTTTTGATACAACCAACGCCGCCAACGCCGCGTTATATTTTTGGTAATTTCCTTTTAACGGCATGTTCCAATCGTCCAGTTCAACTTCTTCGGTATAAAGCTCAACCGAGTTTTCTTTTTCGATAATGTAATCTTCTATTTTATATAATTTACTTGCTGTTCTGGAGCATACATCTTCAATTACATTAAAGGCTTCTTCATTAAGTTTTCCTACAAATACTTTTGTCTTATCTTTTATTATAGCGGCTTTTTCACCGGCTATCTGGGCGATTGTATTTCCGAGAATATTTGTATGTTCCAGGCTTATAGAAGTTATAATTACAGCCAGAGGTTTAAGAACATTAGTTGCATCAAGGCGCCCGCCTAACCCCGTTTCAATTACGGCATAATCAATTTTGTTTTCGTAAAAATATTTGAAAGCCATAGCGGTGGTTACTTCAAAAAAAGTAAGCTGATGCTCGTCTATATAATCGCTATAATCCGAAATAAATTTAGCTACAAAATCATCATGAATAAAATTACTGTTAATTTGTATTCGTTCGTTAAACTTAATAAAATGGGGTGATGTGTATAGCCCTACATTATATCCTAATTCCATAAGTATACTGGCTATAAATGAAGCGGTGCTTCCTTTACCGTTGGAACCGGCTATATGAAACGCTTTTAAATGCTCCTGAGGATTACCGATGAAACCCAGAAAGTTTTTTATATTATCAAGCCCAAGTTTCATTCCGAAAACATGGAGCGAAAATAATTTTTGTAATGCGGTATCTATTTCGTGTGTATTCAAATTTTATATGAACCTGTTAATTCTGATAATTGTTCTATCCCTTGCGAAGTACAATAATTTTCCAAGCCCTCTAAAATCTCTTTAGACGCAGACGGGTTAATAAAGTTTACAGTTCCAAGTTGAATAGCCGACGCACCGGCAATCATAAATTCCACAACGTCTTTCCACGTCATTATTCCGCCGATGCCTATTATTGGTATATCAACATTTTGTCTAATTTCCAGAACCTTGGCAAGCGCTACGGGCTTTATAGCGGGCCCTGAAAGTCCTCCGCTTACATTATGAATTTTGGGTTTCCTTGAATAGATATTGAACGCAGTACCAACCAGGGTATTTATCGCCGATACGGCGTCTCCGCCAGAGTCTTTTACAACCCGCGCAAACTCCGATATATAAGAAACGTTAGGTGATAGTTTTATTATTACCGGTTTATTGGTAACGGCTTTTACTTTTTCAGTAATATTCCCAACTGCTTTTACATCATTGCCGAATTGAAGCCCGCCTTCTTTTACGTTCGGGCACGAAACGTTTATTTCAAAGCCCTTAATTGTGTCTTCCGAAGTTAAAATTCTTGTGCACTCAACATATTCTTCCACCGTGCTTGCCGCAATATTACAAATAAGCGGAACATCATATTGTTTTAAGAATGGAATTTTTTCCTTTAAAAATACTTCTACACCAACGTTAGCAAGCCCTATTGCGTTTAACATGCCGGCAGGCGTTTCTACAATTCTTTGCGGAGGATTTCCTTTCCGCGGTTTTAAGCTTAAAGATTTTGTAACTATTCCGCCAATTTTATTTAAATCCGTAAACTCCGAAATTTCGTTACCGTAACCAACGGTGCCTGATGCAAGCAAAACAGGGTTTCTAAATTTTAGCGTACCAACTTGAACCGAAAGGTCTACATTACTCATATAATAATATCCTTCACGTTAAAGACCGGACCGTCTTTGCATACCAATAAATATTTATCCGGGTTTTTAGTAGATTCAATTGGGCAGCCCTGGCAAATGCCGAACCCGCAAGCCATAGAGCTTTCGGTAGAAACTTCACATTCAAAATTATTCTTTATACAAAAGTTTTTTAAGGCTCTTAACATTGCGTTTGGACCGCATGCAAAAATTTTTAACTTTTGTGATTTTAACAGTTCGATGTTTTCGTTTAACAGTTCAACCACATTGCCTTTGTATCCGAGCGAACCGTCATCCGTAGCTATTGAAATATTTTTCATGCCGTGCGTAATAACATCACGGTATGTTCTACCGCCGATAAAAGAAAATATTTTTTTATCGCCTCCAAGTGATTTTATAAAATACGGGAAAGGTGCCGCACCCAAACCGCCTGCTACAATAACTGCGGTGTCATAATTTCCGTTTAAGTTAAACCCGTTTCCCAAAGGCCCCAGAACATCAAGCTCGTCACCGAAATGTTTTCTCGCAAGTATTTTGGTGCCTTCGCCGAAAACATTAAACATAATGTAAAAAAAATCATCTTCAACATCGCAAACGCTGAAAGGCCTTCTTAACAACGGGTATATTGTTTCCGAAACTTTGATATTTAAAAATTGCCCCGGCTTTATTGAATGAGCAATTTCGGGTGATTTTATTTTCAGTAGAAATATTTGATTATCCAGCTCGACGGTTTTTTCAACTAATGCTTTTATTGTAACCAAGTTTATCCCTTCTAACTTAAATAGTCTATAAGTGCTCGCTCAGTTTGTTTATCTTAAGAAAGTCCACAACCTTTTTTACATCCTGCGACTGATCTCTGCGGCAAATTAATAATTCTTCATTCGTGTTTATAACAATCAAATTATCCACGCCGATAACTGCGGTAAACTTGTTAGGTGAATAGATGTATGAATCAATAGTTTTTTCCGCAAACACTTTGCCGATAGTAGCATTGCCGTCGTTATTTTTACCGGACAATTGATAGACCTCTTCCCAGCTTCCAACATCGCTCCATGCGAAACTGCCCTTTGTTAAAAATACTTTTTGCGATTTTTCCATTATGCCGTAATCTATTGAGATATTTCTTAACATGCCGTAAATATTAGTCAAAGTGGCTTCAAACTGAGGTTTGGCGATATCCTTTTTTATTGTTTCCAATCCTTCGTAAAGTTCGGGCATATGAATTTTTATCTCTTCCAGTATTGAGTCTACTCGCCAGATGAACATACCGCTGTTCCAGAAAAAGTCGCCGCTTTCTACAAATCTTACCGCCGTAGCGTAATTCGGTTTTTCGGCAAATGTTAAAACCTTAAATATATTTTCATTTACAATCTTCTCGTCTATTTGAATATATCCGTATCCTGTTTCCGGCCTCGTCGGTTTGATGCCTATGGTTACAAGGCCTTTTGAAGTATAAGCAAAGCTTGCCGCGGTTTTTAAAACTTTGTGAAATTCATCTATGTCATTTATAATATGATCCGAAGGCAAAATTATTGTAACGCCGTCTTTTGCTTTTTGTTCTACAATTATCGAAGCCAGACCGATGCAAGCTGCGGTGTTACGTCCGAAAGGTTCTTCGATAATATTTTCCTCCGGCACTTGCGGAAGTTGATTTATAATTTCTTTTTTTTGAATTTTATTTGTAATTACAAAAACATCTTCATTCTCAACAATACCTTTTAGCCTGGCTACCGTATCCTGTATCATTGTATTTTGCCCGAGTATCTGTAGCAACTGCTTTGGAGTTTTTTCTTTGCTTCTTGGCCAAAACCTGGAACCAATGCCGCCGGCCATAATTACTGCAAAAACTTTCATCTATATAATATCCTTAAGTTTATTCGATTGTATTTTTCTGCCGAACTCTTCGGCACGGTTTAGATAATTTGTTATGTCTACTTCTTTACCTCTAACTACTGCCACTATTACAATAAGGCATGCCCTCATGGCTTCAATTACTTCTCTTCCCGGCATCAGGTCTCTTGTTCGTATCATGAACAAAGCTTTGGAAACTATTTTATGCATGCTTGCAATAATCTCAAAGCCTATCTTTGCCGATATCTCGCCGTTTGTTTGCATCACTCGGGCAAAATTCAAAACCTCATCAGAGTTAATTTCATTTTTTGATAATTGCTTTAGCATTGAGTCCAATGGTTTTATCGGCTTCAAAATTTCAGATTCAAAATTCTGAATGAATAAAGCTTCGTCATCTTTATCTTCGTCTAGAATCAGCTTCTCTTTTATTTTTTCGCTTTCCGTTTTTTCAAACGGTTCTTCATCGTATTTTCTTTTGGAAAGGTCGATTTTAATTCCGTTTTCCGGCGCTATATCCTTTTTCCCTTGCACATCCGGAGTTGGCGTTTCGCTCTTTTTTTTCTCGCGGATTTTATCAAGCGAATTTTTTATTGTAGCCGGATTAACCATATCCAGCATATGGCTAAGATCTTTTATAAGAAACTGGCTGTGCTCTTTAAATTTATCGGAGAATTTGAAAAGATCAATTTGCCCCTGAGTAAGATAATTATAAATTTCATTCAGCCTGATGGCAAGAGTTGAAAGCTCGGTAACTTTTTTCATCTCGGCAAGATCGACCTTCAAATCATCCGACTTGGTAATTGCTTCCCGGAGAAGCGCAACAACTTCTATTTTTTCAGTACTTAATCTTAAATTATTTGAAGCCGCTGAAATACTTTGGATAATATATTGTTTAATTAATTCCATTTATTTTTTATATATCCTTGGTACCCTTTTGCTGATGTTACAAGTTACCTCGTACGGAATTGTATTTATTATTTTACTCCAATCCCACGCGGTAATTTTCTTACCGTCTTTCTCGCCGAGCAAAACAACTTCATCCCGGTATTTAATATCGTCTTTGCCGATGTCAAACATAATCCTATCCATGGCTACACGCCCTGCCTGGTTATAAAACTTTCCTTTAATAATAGCCTTGGCTTTATTGGTTAAACTTCTGTTATACCCGTCGGCGTAGCCGATAGGTACATTAATAATTTTTGTTTTTTTCTTCGCGGTAAATAATCTTCCGTAACATACGGTTTCGCCGGCCTTTATTTCCTTTACGGAAGTAACATGCGAAATAATAGACATAACGGGTTTCAGAGGAATAGACTCGGATGTTTCCAGCGAGGGATAGTATCCGTATAAAGAAATTCCCGGCCTAACCATATCAAAGTATGAACCTGGTATATCCAGAATTGCCCCGCTGTTTGCAGCATGAGCCAGGCCATAATTTATTTTATTTGCTTTTAACTCAGTTAAAAGATTGTTAAATCTATTTAATTGCAAGTTTGCGAAACTTTTGTCTTTTTCATCCGAAGTTGCAAAATGAGTATATATGCCGTCAATTATAAAGTCGTCACTATCGGCTATGCCTTTTACAAAACCGAAAGCTTTGTCATAGTCAATTCCCATGCGGTTCATGCCGGTATCTATTTTAATATGAACCGGTAGCTTCTTATTAAAGTTATATTTTCTTCCAAATTTTTTCAGACCCTTTTTAAGGATTTGCAAGTGAAACTCGTTATAAACAGTAGGAATCAGTTTATATTGAAAAACTTCTTCAACTTGTTCTAAATCCACTGGGTCAAAAATCAAGATTGGCTGTTTAACTTTAAATTTTCTTAATTCAACCGCTTCTTCGTTAATGGCGACGGCAAAATACTCAGGCTTTTTCATTCCCAGGGAATTAAGCGCGTTTACAACTTGCCGCATTCCGTGCCCATAAGCATCGGCCTTAACCACCGCCATCACTTTTACATCTTTTATTTTCTTCCTAATATTTAAAAAATTAAATTTTAAATTAGAAAGATTTATAACAGCATAAGTAGGACGCATCTATAAAAATGATTTATTGTTCGCAAAATATAATTTTTATTAAAGTTATAATCAATTAAATGAGTTATCATTTCCGCCTCAACCGTCATCATATAAATTAAATCCCTAACTTTATTTAGCGAAAAAATATTTTATGTGAAATAAATAAACGGCATTCTCTTTAATGAGAATTAGAATAATCCTTTTATCTTATTATTGGCAAAGCGATATAACTTAACAATTATAAATGTTAGACTTTATTAAAATTTTAAACTTAAGCGAGTTGGCATATATCTTGAATAAATTAAGCGATTTTGAAAAAATAAACTGTTCGAAAATTAAAGTTTCTTGACATTACTTAAGGCTTGTTTTAACTTTCATCAAAAATTTTTGAGTAAAAATGCTAACTGAATTCGGGAAAATTTTTGTTTTTATGCTGCTGGCAATATTCTTCGTAATAATTGCCGTAGTTGCTGCAAAATTTATTAGACCTTCAAGACCAACCAAAGAAAAACTTTTAACATATGAATGCGGCGAAGATGTTGTAGGATCTCCGTGGGTAAAATTTAATATAAGATTTTATGTTGTTGCTCTTATCTTTTTAATTTTTGACGTTGAAGTTGTATTGCTTATTCCGTGGGCTTTAGTTTATAAAGAATTTGGTATGGGCGGCTTTTTAATCGGGGCAATTTTTCTTCTACTACTCGGTTTAGGAATGGCTTACGAATGGCGCAAGGGTGATCTCGAATGGGTAAAGCCTAAAGTTATTCCGCCTGTCATTAAAAAAGAATTAACGCCGGAAAAAGTTGAAGCATAGTTGGTGCTGATTCTTACCTGGTGATTTTTGCTGTTTTTTGCTGTTTTAAGTAAACAGTATTTCAATAAAAAATTTAATTATTAAAAGAAGTTAAATATGGGATTACTAGATAAACAATTTACCGATGAAAATATCGTAATTACAAAAGTAGAAGACCTGCTTAACTGGGCAAGGTTATCTTCGCTTTGGCAGGTAGGTTTTGGTTTGGCTTGTTGCGCTATTGAAATGATGGCTACATCTGCTTCACATTATGATTTCGACAGGTTCGGTGTTATCCCCAGAAATAGCCCGCGTCAATCCGATGTAATTATTATTTCGGGAACGGTAACTTTAAAAATGGCTCTTAGAATAAAAAGAATTTACGAACAAATGCCCGACCCCAAATATGTAATTTCTATGGGTAGCTGCTCTAATTGCGGCGGACCTTACTGGGAACACGGTTACCACGTATTAAAAGGAGTTGACAGAGTAATTCCCGTTGATGTATATGTTCCTGGCTGCCCTCCGCGCCCCGAAGCTTTGCTGGAAGGGCTTCTAAAACTTCAAGAAAAAATTAGAAACGAATCACTGGTGAAAAAGACAGCATGAAAAACGTTGAAGAAATTTTTAACTTGCTAAAAGAAAAATTTGGCGATTCTATTATAGAATTAGTTACGAATCTGCCCGTTGAACATTTTATAACTGCTAACCCTCTGGAAATTGATAAAGTTTCTCTTTTCCTAAGGGATAACGGCGAACTTCTTTTCGACAGTTTGATGTGCCTATCTGGTGTTGATGACGCTAACGGAAAAAATGTTCCCGATGAGGACGGCGCCACCAAAATTGAGGGCGGAACTTTAAGCGTGTATTATCATATGGAATCGACAAAGCTCGGCCACAAATTAACCGTTAAAGTTTCAGCGCCAAGGGAAAACCCGGATATAACTTCTGTTTCCGGAACCTGGAAACACGCTGACTGGCACGAAAGAGAAGCATACGATATGTTTGGTATAAATTTCTTAAACCACCCTGATCTGAGAAGAATTTTAATGCCTTACGATTGGGAAGCCGGTTATCCTTTAAGAAAAGATTATAAAGATCCTGAATTTTATCAGGGTATGAAAGTTCCGTATTAGATTTATAGCAAAATTTATTTGTTTATTGGAATTTATAAATAATGTCTATTGAAATAGAAAAAAATATGCAATCAAAAACCGGACTGAAAACCGAACAGATGGTTTTGAATATGGGTCCGCAGCATCCTTCAACTCACGGAGTGTTAAGACTTGAACTTGAAATTGAAGGCGAAATAATTACTAAAGTAACACCACACATTGGGTATTTGCACAGATGTTTTGAAAAACATACCGAAGCGATGACCTATACTCAAGTTATTCCTTATACAGATCGCATGGACTATCTTTCCGCAATGTATAATGAATTCGGATACGCAATTGCAGTCGAAAAGCTACTCGGTATAGAAGTGCCGGAAAGAGTTGAATACATAAGAGTTATAATGGGTGAGTTTCAACGAATCGCTTCGCATCTTGTAGCAATCGGAACTTACGGACTTGATATTGGCGCTTTTACACCTTTCCTCTACTGCTTTAGAGACAGAGAAAGAATTTTAAGCCTTTTCGAAAAAACATGCGGCGCACGGCTTTTATACAATTATATATGGGTTGGCGGAGTTTCACACGACCTCCATCCGGATTTTATTCGGGAAGCGAAAGATTTTGTAAAATACTTTAAACCGAATATCAAAGAATTGAACGACCTTCTTACGATGAATAAAATTTTTATCGAAAGAACTGCCAATGTAGGAATTTTACCCGTTGAAACCGCCATCAATTATGGAATAAGCGGACCGAACCTTCGCGCAAGCGGAATGAAATGGGATTTAAGAAAAAATGATACTTATTCGATATATAATAAATTTGATTTCGAAATACCTGTAGGGCAAAGTGAAATTGGCACAGTTGGCGACGCATGGAACCGGTATTATATTAGGGTGCGCGAACTGGAGCAGAGCTTAAGAATATTAGAGCAAGCTTTAGATCAAATACCGGAAGGTGATGTTACCTCTGCAATTCCTAAAAGGATAAAACCTCCTGTCGGCCAGGTTTATTCAAGAGTTGAAAACCCGAAAGGTGAACTTGGTTATTTTATAATGAGCAACGGCTCTACAAGTCCGTTTAGAGTAAAAGTAAAAGGCCCCTCGTTTGTTCACCTCGGTATAATGAACGAACTTTGCAAAGGTCATATGGTTGCCGACGTAATTGCAATTCTTGGCAGCATTGATATAGTTTTAGGAGAAGTTGACAGATGATATACGACTTTTTTTACAGCATCACCGGAAGCCATATAATTGCCGATATAATTCAGGCAATACTTCCTTTATTCTTCTTCATTCTGCCTTTTGCGCTGTTTGCCGTTTGGTGGGAAAGAAAAGTTTCTGCGCATATGCAAGATCGTTTGGGGCCAATGAGAGTTGGCTATCACGGTGCGTTACAATCTTTTGCCGATATTCTTAAACTTTTTCAAAAAGAAGATATCGTCGCAACAGATATTGATAAACCAATATTCAATATTGCGCCCGTACTTATGTTTGTAAGCAGCTATGGAGCTTTTGCGGCAATTCCTTTTTCCGGTGCTTTTATCGGTTCTAACATTGATCTTGGCGTCTTTTATATAGTTGCTGTTTCAGGTTTGGCTGTTGTAGCTATTTTGATGGCAGGCTGGGCTTCAAATAACAAATATTCGTTATTAGGCGCTATGAGGTCCGCTGCGCAAATGATTAGTTACGAAATTCCTACTATACTGGTTATTCTAAGTATAGTTATGATTACCGGAACTCTTAACCTTGCAACATTAAGCGAAATGCAGACAGGCCATTTTTG